>CAYYWE010000015.1:0-12553 GCA_964475315.1 uncultured Eubacteriales bacterium | reverse complement strand
AAAACATATAAAATTGTTAGATAAAAAATATGATTATGGTATTTCAGAAAACATAGAGTCTATAATTCCGGTAATAAAATTACATACTAGAATATCGGAATTGAAAGTAGCTAGTAAAACAAAATTATTTGTAAAAAATGTTATAGACAAAAAAACTAAAAATTTATTATCGTCTGAGATTGAATTAGTAGATAAAGTTATAAATAAGTCTCAAATTAAAGAGTTACATGAAAATGTAAATACTTATCGCGAAGAATATTCGCAAGAAAAAGATAAATATAAAAGAGAAATAAGAAATATTAATAAACAAATAAAAAATATTGTAGATACAAAAACAATTTCAAATAAAATTAATAATATTTTAAAAAATAATAAAGTTAATAATATAAATCTAGAAAGTTTAGTTAGAAAAAATATTACTAAATTTATGTTTAGTAGAGAAAGAAATTCTGGAGTAAATTTAATTTCTGATAATATTATAAAAAATATTAATAATAATAAAAATAATATTAAACATAAATTTATAAATAAAAAAATTATTAATTATACTCAGGATTTAGAAACTCAAAAAGTACATGAAAATATAAATATAGAACATAGAAAATTAGAGATAAATAAAAAATTAGAAAATTTTTCTAATTTGTATGAACAAGTAATAAAAAATAAAAAATATAGTAATTACAATATTACAAAAAATAAAGATAATGTAATATCAAATATTATTGAATATATTACAAAAAATAAGATACATAGAAAAATTAATAATTTAGACGTAAATTTTATAAAAAATTTAGAGAGTTATAATATAAACACAGAAAAAATAAATTTATTTAAAAATACATTAACTCGTGATTATAATAAAATTTATGATAATATATTAAATTTAGAAAAAATAAAAAATATTTATAATTATAAAGATAAAAATATTTTTGATATTACTAAAAAAATTCATCCTGAGAAATTTAAAATTTTAGATGTATCTGGCGAGACACATGTTTTTAGAATTGATCAAATTGAAAATATTAGTTCAGATAGAGTGTTTAGAGTACAAAAACCAGATGTTTTTTATTTTGATAAATCTCATATGGTTCACAAGAAATTACCGAAAATTGTGGAAAATAATAATACTGAAGAAAATAAAAATAAATTAAATTATTTAAAGAAACAAGAAGATCCTAAAATTATAATAGAAAAACAGATTAAACGTGATGACTCAAAAATTATAGATACTAAAGCTATAGAGAAAAAAATTTTGGATAAGACTTTGGATAAACAAGAAATAGTAAATTTAATAGAGTCTTATATGAAAAGTATAAATATTAGGACTATATCTGAGCAGATTATGAGCAAAATAGAGTACAAAATAGATTTAGATAGGCGTAGACGTGGTATATTTTAGAATTTAAAGAAGCTTAGGGGATTATTAATTAATGGGTACATTTTTACAAGAACATGCTGATAAAAATTTTCAATTTGAGTGGCCAACTCTTGAGATAAAAATAGCTGATAAAGAGTGGACATCTGAGAATATACAAGTTACATATGTGAAAGTTTCTAGTGATGTTTGGAGCAAAGCTGGAGTTTGTAACATAGAGCTTACTTTGTTTGATGCCAATGAAATTTTGAAAGAGTCTAAAATAGAAATGCCAGATGAATTTAGTGGTATAAAAATTGGTGTTAAGTTTGAACTTTCTTTAGGATATTGGACTAAAAATCCCAGTGAATTGACAGCATTAAATCAGAAAAGTTCCAAAAATGTAAGTACTGTTTTTAAGGGATATATTTCAAATTTTAAGCGTTCGGCTAAAAGTGATTCTATAGTTTTTGAAATAGAAGCTATGGACGGATTAATGTGGCTAATGGCCAATAAAAAAACAGAATTAAAAAAAGATAAGAAAAAATATTCGGCTATTATAATTGAAATGTTAGGAAAATATTCTGGAGTATTACCGGAAAAATCAGTGGAAATAAAAGGTGAAATAGAATATGAAACCCCTATATATCAAACTAATCAGAGTGATTTTGATTTTATAAAAGAAGTGTGTGAAAAATTTGGCTGTTTATTTTTTATAAGTAACGGAAAATGCTTTGTTTCTAAAATAGCGGATTTAAATAATGGTTCTAAAATTACTATTGATTACGATGGACAATTGGAGCAATATATAGAAACAAATGCAGATATATTGGGAATACCTAAAAAAGTTGAGGTTATAGGGACAGACCCAAAAGATTATACTAAACAAATAAAATCAGAAGTCACAAAAGTATCAAGTACAGTGGGTAGTAAAGGCAAAGAAACTAATACAATGTCTAATAGTATAACTAATAACAATGTAATAACTGTTGTAGATAATGATGTTGCGTCAGTTGATGAAGCGAAAGCATTAGCGGAAGCAATTTTAAATTTAAAAGCTTTTAAGTCTTTAGTTACTAAATTAAAAATGCATGGTTATCAAGATGTAGTGTTAGGCCAGAAAGTTACATTAAAAAAGTTTGGTCCACCTACTGATAATGACTATTTAGTTACGGGTATAGAACATGAAATTTCTAAAGAATCTGAAAGTGATCCGTATATATATTATACTACTATAACTTTAAATTCTGATAAAATAGAAGCACAAACTTAATATATATTATATTTATTTTAAATATAAAAATAGATTTTGGGGATATTTTTATGGGTAATATACAAGTATTAAAAAAAGCGGAAGTTACTAAAATTCTTGCAGATAGCGATAAAAACACTAATGAAAAAGAGTTAAATATGGTAGAAGTTAGATTTTCGAATAACCAGACTACAAAAGCTGAAGTACTATCGTGGTTTGCTAGTAAAGAAAAAGCAGGTGTAGTTTCAGTTCCGCAGATTGGAGACGAAGTTTTAGTAGGTTTAGTAGATGATAGATTACAAGATGCTGTAGTATTAGGGAGTTTAAATAATTCTAAAAATTTACCTAGTTTGAAAGTAGATAACAAAAATGAAGTTTTATTTAATATGGTAACTCGAAAAGGGCACATGATAGTCATAAATGATGGTGCAGATTTACAACAAATAGAAATAAAAAGCAAGCCAGCGCAAGAAGGGCAACCGTCTGAGACTAGTTTAAAAATAGATTTTAAAAATGGAGAAATAATGTTAGCCGCTAAGACTAAAATTACTTTGCAAGTTGGAAATGCTCAAAATCCAGATAGTTTGGTATTAGAAGGCGGGAAAGGGCTAACTCTTACTAGTAAACAGGGTGATTTTAGTATTAGTTCAAATAATATAAAAATGGCTGCTCAGGCCAATGGTGAGTTAACTGCAAATAGTAATCTTACTTTAAAAGGTAATGCAAGTTGTAGCATAAATTAATAAAAAATCAAATTTATTAAAATTGAGGGAGGAAAATTTTATGTCAGTAATAAAAGGATGGAAGTTTCCAGTACAAGTTGACAAGTACACTGGCAAAATACAGACTGTAGAAGATAATGAAAATGTAAAACAGTCTATAAAAATAATTTTAGGTACGCAAAAACACGAAAGAAAAATTGTGCCTAATTTTGGTACAGATTTGCGAGTATTTATGTTTAAAATAGTAGATCCAGAGTTTATATCTACATTGAAGGCGTCAGTAGAGGGATCGTTAAAGAGATGGGAAGAGCATATTAGAGATTTAAAAGTGTCTGTGAATGGTTCTTCAGGACCACTTTCATATGTAGACGCACAGATAAATTATATTACTGATATAGAACCTACTCAAGAAAGAGTAGTGACTAGTATAAATACAAATCAAAAATAAATTAAAAATTATATAAAATTAGAAGGGAAGTGGACAGGAAAGAATATATTTTATTATTTTATTAATTTAATTATTATAAAAAAATATTAAAATATATTTTATTCTGAGAATATGAGTCAGTTACCAAAGTTAGATAATAGAGATTTTTCAGATATTATGGATGAGATAAAAAATTTAGCGAGACAGTATACTCCTGAGTGGAATTTTAGTCAGTATGAAGAAGATTTTGGAGTGGTATTTTCGAAAGTTTTTGCTCACATGATGACTGATACTATTAGTAGATATAACAAGACTTTATATAATTATTATTTAAGATTTTTAAATACTCTTGGTACTAAATTAAGACCTGCTTCGTCTTCTAATGGTATGGTAATAGTCGAAAGTAATAACAGTGATGAAGGGGCATATATAGAAAAGGGCTCAAGGTTATTTGCTGAGGTTGATACTGAAACGGGGTCAGTGGTATATGAGACTGTTGACTCTTTGACAGCTGTGGGTACTAGTATAAGAGCAGTATATTTCACAGATGGCCAAAAAGATACTATAAATTGTATATATAAAAATATATACGATGATAATAAATTAGATTTGAAGCCTTTTAGAATATATGATAATGTATTTAACGAGAATTTACAGGCTCATGAAATATATTTTTTTGATAATATAGTGTTTGATATGTCAAATACAAATATAGAGTTTTTATTTTATAATAATATATCTGGTACTGGTCAAAAATTGTTGCCTGAGATTTTTTCAGATAAGAATAATGTGACTTGGGAATATTATGATAAAAATAATACTTGGGCTAAAATAGATAATAAAAATATTATAAAGACAGATAATGGCGTAAGAATAAAATTTGAAGACAAGACTGAAGTTAATAAAATTTTAAATATAGAATCTAGATTTATAAGATGTAGATTTAATAAAATACCAAAAAATGGTATTAATGTTACTAGCATAAAATATAAATCACAGGCTGATAACGTAAAAAATTATAGTGTTTTGACTGATGACACAGAGTTAGATGTGGTTGATTTTTATCCGTTTGGCGAAGAGTATAATAATTATACTAGATTTAATATTATGTGCGATGAAGCTTTTAGTAAAAAAAACTCTGTAATAGAATTAAATTTAGAAATGGAATTTATAAAAATAAAAAAAGAGTTTCAAGCGCCGAGTACTAAATTTAAGACTATAATGAGAGATGTAGATTTTGCTGATTTAGAGCCTGGAGATATAAAAATAGAAAAAGTAAAATGGGAGTACTGGAACGGCAAGGGTTGGGCAAGACTAGAGTTACTAGATAATTATGATGACTTTTTTAGTATTAAAGAAACTGAAAAAGTTACAAATAAAGACAAAATTAAAGATATTAATAATAAAAAAAATAATAATAGAATTTTAAAATTTAAATGTCCAGATGATATGGAAAAAATAAGTATAGGACCGTTAGAGGGGTATTTTATACGAGCTCATATTGTTAAGACTAGTGATAGATATGATTATTATGCTAATTATATTACGCCATTTGTTAAAAACATAAAAATAAAATATGATTATAATAATATAGATAATTTACATGAATTTGATAAATTAATAGTAAGGAGTAATTTATCAGAAAAGATTGTAAATTTTAGTGATAAAAAATTAGTTAGTATTATAAGTAAATGTATACTAGATGAACCAGTTATGTATATATGTTTAAGTAAGCCATTGATACAAGGTATGATAAGAATATTAATAAATATGGAAGAAGCGGTTCATAGGTTTAATCCTGTGTTAAAATGGGAATATCTAGCTAAAGATTATAAAGGTGGAAAAGTCTGGAAACATATAGATATAATAGACGATACAGATAATTTTGCACATACTGAGACTATTACTTTTATAGGTAAGAATGATTTTGTAGAAGATAGTATATTTGGTGTGACGGGATATTTTTTGAGAGTCGTAAATCCAGATAAAAAATATAGTAACCAGGATAATGTGAGCACGAGACCGGTGATAAATAATATAAAATTTAACGCTGTAAAAATTGTACAGACTGACACTAGATTACCAGAGTTTTTTTGGATAAATTCTGGTGAAGAGAATAAATTATGTAAATTATCAAACAAAAATGTAACACAAGTAGAAGTTTGGATAGACGAGTTTAATAAAATTTCTAGTTCGGAGCAAGATAAATTTTTGAAATTTTATTCAAGAGATGAAGTAGAGCCGGAATATAACGAACTAGGACAGCTTGAAAAATTATGGGTAAAATGGAAACCCGTGCCAAATTTGGTAGCTTATGGAGTTACAGATAGAGTCTATGAAATAGATTATCCCAAGGGTGAAATATTATTCGGTAATGGCCGCAATGGCAAAATACCGCCGGAACAATACAATGAAAGTATAAAAATAAAATATTCTATTTGTTATGGAACTAAAGGTAATATAGAAGCAAATGAAATTAGAGATTTCGAAAAATCTATAAAAAATGTAACAAAAGTTTATAATATTAGTCCGATTATGGGTGGCATAGATAAAGAGACTATAGATAATGCAGCTAGTAGAACTTTTGGACAAATATCAAGTGGCAGTAGATTAGTATCTTTAAATGATTTTGAAGATTCTATAAAATTTTATGATAGAAATATTTATAAAGTAAGATGCTTGTCACATATAGACGAATATAATAATAAATCTATGGGAGTTACTTCAGTGGCTATTTTACCTAGGATTTATATGCAGGGATATGAAAAGTTTCAGGGAATAAAAAATAGAATTTGGGATTTTATAGATCAAAGGGCGCCGGCAGCACTTGCAAATTCTAGTAGACTTAGAATTTTTGAAGTGAGTTATGTAGAGACAATAGTAAATTTAGATGTAATAATAGAAGATTTTAATTATTATCAAGTAGTATATAGTGGCATAGAGTCAAGATTAAAACAGTTTTTGGATCCTGTTAGCGGTAATTTTTCTGGGGAAGGCTGGGAAATAGGGGAGTTCCCACGAAAAGAATTTATATATAATTTTATAAAAACAGTGCCACATATAAAATGGATCAAAAGTATAAATATATTTACAAATTTAATAACTCAGGAGGGTAAAAAAGAACTAGATTATGAAAAAATAAAAAATTATAAATTTATAGTTCCAGTTTACGGCAACTCTGAGATAAATATTAATATAAATTAAATCTAAAAATTAAAGAGGTGAAATTTTTTGGTAGATATTCCTAATCTTAATGATACTTCTTTGGAAGAAATTTTGGAAGAAGCTAAAAAGCAAATAATATATTATAGTCGAGAATGGACAAACTTTCAGGAGTCTGACCCTGGGATTACTATTGTAGAATTATTTTCATGGTTAAAATCTGTACAGCATGAATATTTGAATAGAAAATCTCGTGAAGTCGAAAAAAAATTTTTGAAATTATTAGATATAAATATTTATAATAATAGGGGTTCTGAGACTTTACTAGAAGTTACAGATTTAGATCAAGATATTAATATACCGTTGAGAACAAAATGGAAATTTAATAATATGATTTTCGAAAATGCATATACTCAAATATTAGTAAAGTCAAAAATATTAAGTATAGAATTTGAAAATCCGGAGTTTAAGACTCACGAAGAATATTATAAATTTGACGGAAAGAAATCTTTTTATATATTTGGCAAAGAGATAGAGGTAAATAATAATAAAATAAATAGTAATGAAATTAGGAGATTTACTATTAATTTTGATAGTGAATTGCCAAATAATTATGTTATTAATTTATATTTTTCGGTTTATAGTGGAGATGTAAAAAGAAATCTTATAGGTGACTTAGATAAATTTGAAAAAATGGCTGATGTAAAATGGGAGTACTATGGCCTTGAAAATAATAAAATCGGTTGGCATGAATTAGAAGTTGTTAATGATAAGACTTATAATTTTTTGTTCTCAGGTGTGTTAAAAATAAGATTTACAGGTAAAATTTTAGCTGTAAATGGTCAATATAAAATACGTGCTAGTTTAATATATAATGAATATGATTATCCGCCGAGAATTAATAATATAGTTACTAATATATTTTTAGTAACTCAAAATGATACTAAATGTAAAAATATAATAATAAAAAAAGATGAAATTTTCCCTGATCATAGTATAAATATTTGGAGTAATTTAGGTTTATATGGCATAAACGAAATATATTATAAAAAATATGGCGGTTGGGTAAAGTCTGAGAATATTGGTATAGAACATGATATAGAAGCTGGCAGAACTAGATTAGATTTAAGTAGTATTTGGGGTAAGATAAAGGGTTATAAATATAATGATGAAGTAGTAATGTTAGTTTCTTATGATAAATCATGGAAAGATAAAGTGATTTTAGGTAGTGGAACTAATATTTCTCACCAGGTTGTAAAAATTGATTCTGAAAATATTTATGAAGATAGTTTAGAAATTATAATTTCTGAGCAAGTTAATAATCAGGAAGTTTTTTATAAATGGACCCGAGTAGATAATTTCTTTTCGTCTTCTAAGTATGATAGACATTATTATTTGGACAAAAAAAATAATTTAATAGTTTTTGGCAATCATGAACGTGGTATGGCACCGAGAATAGGTGTTGATAATATAAGAATATGTAACTTAAGCCAGACTTTAGGCGGAGAGTCTAATATAAAAAAACATATGATAAATTCTGTAGATACAGAAAATAATTTATTAAAAAAGTGTAAAATAATTCAAATTCAGGATGCTACAGGTGGCCGAGACGAAGAAACTTTAGAACATGCTCAAGCACGTGCAGCTGATATGTTTAGTGATTCTAAAAGAGCTGTTACGGTTCAAGATTATGAAAAAATAGTAAGAAGTACGCCTGGACTTATGTTTATAAACGTAAAAATTTTACCAAATTATATGCCAGGTGAAGATCTATCTAAACAAAATTGTGTTACTATAGCCGTAAGATGGAACAGAAAAATTGGTTTAAAATTACCGGATAGTTTTAGGCAAAATATTATGAATCACTTAGAAAAATACAGACTTATAAATACTAAAATAAATATAGTAAGTCCGGAGTATGTAGGGTTAATAATTTCAGGTGTGATAACAGTAGACTCGTCTTATAGAGAGCAAGACAGAATAATAGAAAATGAAGTAAAAGAGTATATAAAAATATTAAATCGTGATATGGGTCAAGATTTAAAATATGGTGATTTATTCGGTATGATAGATAGATTAAAATATGTCTGTAATTTAAATAAATTAAGAGTTATGTCTACTAATGACAATACGCAGAGAAGCAATTCTGAAGATATATTAGTGCCGCCAAATAGTATATATTATATCGAAAAAATTGATTTTAGTTATATAAAAAGCTCAGAAGTATATAGAAATTAAAAATAAAAAAGGAGTTGATATTTTTGGCTTCAGGAGCAAAGTGTTTTGTGTTAAACAGAGAAAGTGACTGGCGAGAAAGAAGTATTTTAAGAAATTTAGAATTTCAAAATGACGTTTTATTTTTTGAAAATAAAACAGGCGAAAGTGGAGTGTACATTTCAGGGGCTTTTGATAGTTTAATGAGTGATGTAATTTGGCACAGATTAAGATTAGATATAGATGCCCCCAGTGGCGTAGAATATAAATTAAGAATATATTCTAGTAATAGTCCTGAAATATTAATACCATTTTCTGGGCACATAGGCAAAACTAGACTAGATATAAATAAATATTTACAAGATAAAAATATAAATATCGGTAGAAAAATAGACATGTTTGATTTAATAGGTGCACGAGTATATGAAAATTGTACAGATATTTTATTATGTGAGTTTTCTGGTAGATATTTATGGGTATGTTTGGAAATAGTGAGTTATTCGAGTGAGTTAGTTAAAATTAATTCTATGAAAATAGAATTCCCACAGATTAGTTTTGTAGATTATTTACCCGAGATATATAGACAAGAAGCTATTAAAGATTCTTTTTTGTCTAGATTTTTAGGAATATTTCAGTCTATATATGTAGACTTAGAAGATAATATAGATATCATGCCAATGAAATTTGACCCAGATTGTACTTCAAAAGATTTTTTAAACTGGATGGCGGACTGGCTGTCTATAAAAGAAATTGATTTGTGGGGTGAAAAAAGACTTAGAAAATTAATTAAAGAGTGTGTAAATATATACAAATCAAAGGGGACCAGAAGATCTATTTCTAAAGTAGTAGAAGATTACGTAGGGGTAGAGCCAATTATAGTTGAACAATTTGATGTAAAAAATAATATGTGTTATAATAATCAAAAAGACATAATAGAGAATTTGTTTGGCGATAATGGTTACGTTTTCACAGTAATACTCCCACAAGAGTGTGTAAAAGACACAGAAAATTACATAGAATTATTAAGAGTAATAAATACTGTAAAGCCTGTAGATTCTATATGTAATTTAGTAGTACTTACAGATCAAATATATTTAGATAATCACTGTTATATGGGCATTAATTCTTTTATAACTAAAAATCAAGATTTGGTTTTAAATAAAGCCCAAAGAGATACTAATAATTTAGTAATATCTGATAATATTATAGAAAATAACATGCAAAAATATTATTCAGAAGTATTTAGAAATTTATAATTAATTAAAAATTTAGAAGGGAAGAATTGTTGTGAAAAACAAACAGTATTATTCATGCGAGAGAAATAATTATTTTTTTGGTAAATTAATGACAGTTAGAGATTTCCAGACAGAACAAACTTATATGAACTCTAAAAGACGTCTAGGAAACAAAATGTTAAATGGTTCTGGTATAGTATCAGGCTTAGATATAATATTAGTAGATAATAAAACTTTTTCTCTTGAGCCAGGTATGGCGCTAGATTATATGGGACGTGAAATAGTGGTCTCTGAGCCATATGTGAGAAGACTAAATGTAATACGTGGCTTTGAAGAACACAAAAATAATAATATTTTGTATTTGTGTTTAGAATATAAAGAAGACTTAAAAGAAACAACTTTTTCTGTATCAGGTTCAGGAAAATCTAATGGTGTTTCTGAAGAATATAATAGAATACACGAGAATTATGAATTATTTTTAACTTCAGAAGAACCAAAAAAAGAGTTATTAAAACTAGATAGTTTATTATATGAAACTCGTGAGTTATATAATCAAGACGGCATAAAAATTATTTTAGAAGTAAATAAATACGTGAATCCAGATAATTTATTAAAAGTGTCTGTGTTGTTTGAAAAAGAAAATATAGAAGCTCCTGTGAGTTATAATTTTAATATTCACGGTGAATTTTTTAAAAGTGTTTTAGGTGAAAAAGAATTAAATATTAGTTATCAAGAAACTGAAATTTCTACTTATAAGAGTTTTAGAAAAGACTACTATATGAGATGTGATGCAGTTTCAGATGCTCTTGCTAAAATTATTATAAATTATGAGTCGTTTTTACTTAAAATAGGTAGTGACGAAATAAAATTAAACGAAGACTTTGAATGCCCTGTTTCTATTAGTACAACGCCATTAAAAGAAATTATTATTAATGATTATTATGCACAAAACTTTAATGAGCTAATAGAAAAAGTTGATAATAAACATATTTATCTTGCTAAATTTCATATAGTTACTAATCAGCTTACGTATTTTATAGAGAGCTTTGAAAAACATCCGTTTAAACAGTATTTATATAGTAACGAATTGATAAGTTTGCTACAATCTATAGAGAGTAATAATAATATAATTAATAAAACAAGTAATAATTTAAATAATAATAATTTAAAATTATCAGAAGAAGATAATAAAAGTGTTCCTGAAGTTTTGGATTTTCCGGCTCCAAAAATAGATAATATAATAACTGGTATAGAAAGAGTAAATTTGGGATTCAATCCGAAAGTTGGGAAATCTTATTATTCTTATGAGTTTGTACATGGTCTCGGAGAGGGTAATATTGGACTAGTAACAGCTATTGATAATAAGAATAATTATATGACCGACGATAAGGGGCTGTTAATATTCGGAGATAAAAGTATTTTTTCAAAAGACGAAATTACTATATCTTCACCAAATGTACAGATAGCAGCAATAGTAAACTCTCAAAAAGGTACAGTGAAATTAGGAGTAAAATTACTAGAAAAAACTACAGCACAGGCTGTAGATATAAGGTGGTGGGCGTTTAAACCAGTCGAGATAAATCATGAAGAAGATGATATAATTATAGACGAAAATGTAAGAGTAGTAATTACGCCAAATACAATTAGAGTCAAGCCATTGGAGCAAGTAAGATTCGAAGCACATATAGAAGGGGCAATAAATCAAGAAATAAGATGGGGCATGGCTGAGAGTAATACGGGTACTATTGACAGCAACGGACTGTATACAGCACCATCTACCGAAGGTGTATATGAAGTTAAAGCTTATAGTGTTAAATTCGAAAACAAATCAGATTCAGCTTACGTAGTAGTCAGCTCTACAGAATCTTAGGGTCTATGAAAAAAACTTTGTGAAATAAAAAATATCAAGGTCTTCTATGGTGAAATATAAAAAACCATAAGAGGGCCTTGAATTTTTGATTTTGCAAGAAGCCTATGTAGTCAAAAATCAAAATTTAAATTTAACACTTACCAAAATAGGGTAGCTTTCAAATACACTTGTTTTAAAAGGTAAAACAAACAAATATTAGTTGTATACATTGCCACATATGCGATAAAACAAAACAACAATCGTATGACACACGCTATTTGACAAAATTCCTTTGTTTATCATAAGCCATATAAAAGGTATTCCAAATATGGTAGATT
>CAYYWE010000014.1:0-13553 GCA_964475315.1 uncultured Eubacteriales bacterium | reverse complement strand
TTTTATGTAATCTGCACCACTTTGGCTAACAATTTCGCACATTTTTATCTTTTCTTCTTGGTTTAGCAAACATGCTTCTATTATAACTTTTAAAACTTTATTATCACAAGTTTTTTTGATATTTAAAATTTCATTATATAAATTTTCATAACTTTTTTGTTTTAAATAATTAATATTAATCATCATATCAATTTCATCGGCACCATTTTCAAGACTGTCAAGAGTTTCCAAAACCTTTATTTTACTCGTATTATAACCATTTGGGAACCCAATTACGGTACAAATTTTAATATTATTTTTAACATATTTTTTTGTATCTTTAACAAAACACGGCTGTACACATACCGAAGCTGCTTTGTACTTGATTCCTTCATCACATAATTTCATAATATCATAAAAACTAGAATTTAAACTTAAATTAGTATGATCTATTTTAGCCAAAATATTACTTATATCCAAAATTTGTACTCCTTTAAAATTCTAAAATTTATAAAAATCAATAAAAACACTACTTATCTAGCACCTTTTTCATACGGAACCCCCGAAGCTTTCGGCGCCGAAGATCTTCCTACAAACATAACCAATACTATTATTGTCAAAACATACGGTATCATTGCAAGTATACTTGACGGGATATTTATACTTCCTCCACCTAACATTACCACCAATGCTTGCGAAAAACCGAATAACAAACAGGCCCTATATGCTCCAAACGGCTGCCATTTTCCGAAAATCACCGCCGCAAGCGCTATAAAGCCCTGCCCACTTATAGCTGTCGGCGTAAACTGCGAAATTATCGCTAATGTCACTGTGCCGCCACCTAATCCCGCAAGAATCCCGGAAACTATCACACAAAAATATCGTATTTTGCACACTGAAACGCCCAAAGTATCAACAGCTGCCGGATGTTCACCGGTTGCACGAATTCTCAAACCCCATTTTGTCTTGTACAGCAAAAACCATGTTAAAATCACTATTATAAATCCCAATAATACCGTAAAATCTATATAAAAATTATTAAAAATAGTGTTTAATAAATACTTTTGGTCTATTATTTTTGGTAACTTTGACGGCACTGGTAACGAAAGTGCTGCTCCATCAAAAAAATATTTTGACAAAAATACCGCCAAACCCGGCCCAATTAAATTTATTGCTAGTCCTGAAACTGTCTGATCCGCAAGGAAAGTTACAGACGCGATCGCATGCAAAAGCGCCAAAAACCCGCCGGCCAACCCCGAACACAACAATCCTAACCATGGATTCCCCGAAAAATATCCCACACTCGCCCCCGCCAGTGCTCCTATGCTCATCATGCCCTCAATTCCAATATTTACTATTCCAGATTTTTCCGAAATCACTCCACCCATTGCCGCCAAAGTCAACGGCGCTGAATACATTAATGTAATCGAAATCGCAATCAAAAAATTACTTAACATTTAAATTTTCCTCTCTTTCAAGAAATTTATTTGCGAGTACCGGAATTATTCTAACAAGAGCCACAAAAAACACAATTACACCAATCATAATATTAATTATCTCTGACGGCGCACCAATTTTGTACTGCAAAGACTGACCAGCATATAATAAACCACTAAATGCCAAACCTGCAAAAATACAGCCTATAGGCGAACTTTCAGCTATCAAAGCTACCGAAAGTCCGTTAAATCCGTAATTCTCAAACATTGACAAAGTCTGAATATTGTGACTCGAAGTCCCAGTAACTGTAAAAGCACCCGCAAGTCCCGACAACAATCCACAAACCATCATAGTTAAAACTATGTTTTTTTGTACATTTATACCAGCATTTCGTGCCGCGTCAGGATTCAAGCCCGCAACTCTAATTTCATATCCAAATTTAGTCTTATAAATCATGACCCAAACTAAAACACTAATTAAAACACATATTATAAAATTTAAATTAAAATCAGTTTTTAAAATAATATCGTTTAGAACATAATCATTTTTCAGAATCTCTCTGCCAGAGTCTGAAAATTTCCAGTTATTTAATACCAAAGTGTACCCTGATGGATTAATCATATAAGTTCCGTCACTATCTGGTTTGTGAAATCTGTCACACATCGCTACAAAATTGCACATATAAAGAGCAATCCAGTTAAACATAATACTAGTTAAAACTTCATGAATTCCAAATCTAGATTTTAAATACCCTATTATACTTCCTAATATTCCTCCTGCCAACATACCAGAAAAAACCACCAATGGAATTTGAATTACAGGATGAAAATCAAAAATTATTCCAGTTATAACCGAAACAACCGTCGAAATAATATACTGACCTTCAGCTCCAATATTAAATAAACCGGCTTTAAAAGCCAATGCAACACTTAATCCAGTCAAAATAACAGGCGTACTTTTTAAAATCACATTAACAATAAATTTTGGCCTAGAAAAAATAGAATCAAAAATAACAGCCATAGCGTGACTAGAACTATAACCTGTTACTAATAATATGCCACATGCGACTATAAATCCAGAAATTATAGCTATTAAAGTACACACAAACGGTGTTTTTACAAATTTTACAAATTCAACTATTTTGCGCTTCATTTTTGCCTCCCACCATCAAAAATCCAACATTGTTTTCATTTGCTTCATGTTGTAAAAATTCCCCTACAATATTTCCGTCATAAATAACGCCAATTCTGTCAGAAATATCCAAAATTTCATCTAATTCTAACGAAATTAACAAAATAGCTTTACCGCGATCACGCAATCTTATTAAAATTTTATGAACACACTCTATGGCCCCAACGTCAAGTCCTCTAGTCGGCTGCACAGCTATTAATACATCAGGGTCATTAGAAACTTCACGTGCGATAATTAATTTTTGTTGATTTCCACCAGATAAACTTCTAATTTTTAAATACTCACAATCATAAGGCCTAATATCGTAATCAATAATTAAGTGCTTTACAAACTTTTCACATTTGCCATAATTTAAAAAATTATTAACACAAAACGGCTCTTTGTTATATTTTGTTAAAATCACATTATTCAAAACAGACATATCTAAAACACAGCCATCTTTATGTCTATCTTCATGAATAACCGAAATTCTGCTGTTCAAAACATTACGAATACTTGTGTTTTGTATTTCAACATTGTTAATCATAATTTTACCAGATTCAACATGCCTAGCGCTAAGAATCGCCTCAAGAAGCTCTTTTTGGCCATTACCTTCTATGCCAGCAAGACCATATATTTCTCCACGTTTAATACTTAGACTTAAATTTTTAACAGCTCCTAATTTTCTATCACTTAAAACATTAAGATTTTTTATTTCAAATGCTTTCCTCCCCAATATCGGAGGCATTTTTTCAACTAGTAATTTTACTTCACGACCAACCATTTTTTCCGCGAGATTTTGTTCAGTTTGTTCAAAAACATTTACTCTATCAATAAATTTTCCTTTTCTTATAATAGTACACTCTTTAGAAGATTTTTTAATTTCTTTAAGTTTATGTGTGATTATAATTATAGTTTTACCATCTTTTTTTAAATTCTCTATAATTTCTAATAATTCATCTATTTCATACGGCGTTAAAACCGCAGTCGGCTCATCCAAAATTAATATTTCAGCACCTCTGTAAAGAGCCTTTAATATTTCAACTTTCTGTTGCATCCCTACAGATATATTTCTAATTTTTTTTTCTAAATTTACTTTCATATTATATTTAGAAATTATTTCTAAAACTTTACGTTTTGCTTTTTTTGTGTTAATCACGCCAAATTTATCTGTAGTTTCATTGCCTAAAATTATATTCTGCATGACAGAAAATTTGTCTATCAACATAAAATGCTGATGAACCATACCTATACCATTCTTAATAGCACAACTCGGATTTTTAATATTTGTTAATTTTCCGTTAATATAAATTTCTCCCAAATCAGCATTGTATATACCATATAAAATGTTCATGAGAGTACTTTTGCCTGCACCATTTTCGCCTAAAATCGCATGCGTTTCACCTTTTTTTAT
This sequence comes from uncultured Eubacteriales bacterium, assembly GCA_964475315.1. GTDB lineage: Bacteria > Bacillota > Clostridia > Oscillospirales > Acutalibacteraceae > UMGS1491. The sequence continues at coordinate 9,553 of CAYYWE010000014.1, read as the reverse complement.
ATCTAAATTCACAAAATCTAATGCTTTGTGATTATTAAAAATCTTAGTAATTCCACGCATTTGAACAGCATATTTGTCACTAATTTCTATATTATTATTCACTCAAATCCCCCTTTTTAATTACACTATTAACAAAATTGTTATATTCACTTAAATTAGATGGCGGTATAATTTCTTTGTCACTAATTTTTTGTTCTATTTTTTTAGCCAATTTTAATATTTTATTATTTATATTTGGATTATTTTCCGGTATTCCTACACAATTTTCTTTAATACCAAACGAAAAAGTTTGACCACCGAGATTTTCGCCATTTATAGCTCTCACGCTTATAGTCTCAATCGCTTTTCCTACGTCTTTTACAGCAGATGTTAAAACATTATTAGGAGCTAAATTAATTTGATCCATGTCAACGCCAATCGCAAATTTGTCGCATTCTTTCGCAGCCTCAATCACCCCAACGCCTGCACCACCAGCCGCATGAAACACAATGTCACATTCATCGAACATCTTAATTGCGACTGCTTTGCCTTTGGCAGAATCCGTAAAAGTTTCAGCATATTGCACTTTAATATTAATATTTTTGCCTAATTTTTGTGCAGCATATAATACACCAGCTCTAAATCCATACTCAAACTGGTCAATAACTACACTTTTCATACCGCCAATAAACCCGACATTATCACTTTTTGTGCTCATTCCCGCTATGTATCCTACCAAAAAAGACGATTCCTCTGCGCGAAATACCAAACATATCATATTATCCGGAGTACTATCGCCAAAAGAATAATCCGCTAAAATATAATTACGTTCTGGATTAATTTTTGTTGCCAATTTTATATAATCAGCTAGTTTATAACCTATTCCCAATGTTAAATCAGTTTTTTCATCAGCCAATCTATCTATACTACTCAAAAAATCCGAAGTCTGTTGACACTCAACATATCTTACTTTACAATCATAACCTTGTGATAATTTTTGCAACCCTCTCCAAGCAGATTCTTGAAAAGACTGATCATTCACGCCTCCACCATCAGTAACCATAGCTATTGAAAATTTATCATCTTCGTTCATACCTTCAGAAATTATAATCCCAGATTTTATTAATACTACACAAAAACATAAAAACAGTAAACCAAATACAAAAATCAAAACTCTTGAAAATACTTTTTTCATATTTCCCTCCTACATATATAATATTATAATTTTTGTGGATATTAAATACAAGTTTCAAGTGCAATTTCGACCATATTAAAAAAGCCACGCTCTCGTTCATCCGCACTCAAAGATAAATTTCTCAACGGACAATCCGAAATCGTGACTATACACAAAGCATTTTTATTTAATTTCGCTGCGTTCATATATAACGCCGCAGCTTCCATTTCAACTGCAAGAACACCTACTTTGGCCCAATTTTTTAGCACATCAGGTCCACTATAAAACACATCAGTAGAATAAATATTTCCAACATATGTATTAATATTCAATTTTTTGGAAACTTTTACCGATTTTTCCAATAAATCATAACTAGCAATTGGTGCAAAACTTCCATTTAAATTATATTGACTCGAAAAATTTGAATCCGTACAGGCACCCATTGCAATTACAACATCTTTTAAATTTATATTATTATTTATTGCGCCCGCACTACCAATTCTTATTATATTTTTAACATTATAATAATTAAACAATTCATATGAATAAATTCCAATAGAAGGCATTCCCATGCCACTGCCCATCACAGATACACTTTTTTGTTTATATTTACCAGTAAAACCTAACATATTTCTAGTACTTGATATATTATGTACATCTATAAGAAAGTTTTCTGCTATGTACTTAGCCCTCAATGGGTCACCCGGCATCAAAACGCTCTCAGAAAAATCACCTAAATTAGCATTTATATGAGGAGTCGGTATACTTAACATACGTTATAAACCAATTAAAATTATATTAATTCGGTTTAAAGGCACCACCTTTTCAAATTTTAAAAAAATTAAAACTCAACAACTTTTGTCAAAAACTCACAAAAACTATAACTTTATCTCCCCATTTCTCTGATTAATACATAACTTAAGTTTTACAATTTAATTTTAGCACGTTTACAAATAATTTGTCAATAACTTCTGAAGTTTTTTGCATAATTGGCCCACCTGCAACAGCGCAAAACAACGTTATTATTCCAATAGTACCTCCTAATATTATTCCGATAATTAAAGTTAATAAATCTAGTAAAGTTTTAACTATACCAAAAGATTTCTGAGTTTTTAAATTTACAATTTTCGCCAGAGCAGTCCACGGATCAATCCCAATATCAACAGTCATATAAATTCCAAGACCAACAAAAGCAATAAAACAACCTATAATAGAAACTATTAATTTAATCAAAAAACTATTAGGCACGCACATAATATCATAAATCCAGACACCAAAGTTAACAAATCTGCCCAAAATCAACACATATAATAAAGTCCCAATATTTATATATTTTTTATTTATCAAGAAAACAATCAACATTAATATAGTATTAATTATATTTACAGTTAGTCCAACATTTATGTGTAAAGTTTCGCTTAATCCCTCATAAAAAACTGTAATCGGATCTGCACCAAGCTCAGCCTTCATTGTAAATGCACTCGCAATTCCCAAACACAATAAACTAAATACGCACAAAATAATTTTTTTTGCCCATAATATTAAATTGTTTTTATCTAAACTTAATTTAAAATTCATTTATTTTAATACATCTCCTAAAAAAGAATTGAAATTATTTAATTTATTTAATCCAAAATATTCCAAAATTGTTGCAGAAATGTCACCAAAAGACTCTCTGGTACCCAAATTCACGCCAGATTTGATATTCTTACCATAAATTAACATTGGAACATACTCTCTACTATGATCAGTAGAATTAGCACCTGGGTCACAACCATGATCAGCAGTTATAATTAATACATCATCTCCCTTCAACTTTTGTAAAATCTCACTAACTTTTTTATCAAAATACGTAAGTGCTTGTGCATAGCCATCAATATCATTTCTGTGACCATATAACATATCAAAGTCAACTAAATTAACAAAGCACAAACCATTAAAATTTTCTTTCATAATATTTAATAATTTTTCAATACCATCTTGATTATTTTTAGTCTTAACAAATTTTGTGATGCCCCTGTTCGCAAAAATATCACTAATTTTTCCAACAGAAATAACGTCTTTTTTGTTTTTTGTTAATATATCTAACATAGTAACACCATGTGGTTCTAACGAAAAATCGCGCCTATTACTAGTTCTAGTAAAATTCTGGGAATTATCTCCTACAAACGGTCTAGCTATAACACGTCCTACAGCGTGATTATTACATAAAATTTTTCTTGCAATCTTACAAATTTCATATAATTTGTTTATATTTACTATATCTTCATGAGCCGCAATCTGGAAAACACTATCAGCCGAAGTATAAACTATCACCTTGTTATCTCTGATACTCTCTTCGCCATAGTTTTTAATTACTTCAGTACCAGAATAAGTTTTATTACATAAAATTTTATATCCTGTTAAATTTTCAAATTTATAAATAATTTCGTCAGGGAATCCATTTGGATACACCGGAAATGGCTTATTAGTTACAAGCCCAGCGATTTCCCAGTGTCCAATAGTAGTGTCTTTGCCATTTGATTTCTCAGTCATCCTAGCGAAACTTCCTATAGGATTTTGTTCGTATTCGCCAAAATAAACACTATCTATATTAAATAATCCTAATCTTTTCATGTTAATAATATTAAAATATTCACTTTTTGAACATGACCTTAGTGTATTACTCCCAACATCACCATACAAACTCGCATCAGGCATTTCGCCAATACCAACGCTATCAAGAACTATTAAAAATACTCTTTTCATTAATACACAACCTCTATTATATATAATTTTTATAAAAAATCAATCTAAAACCAATTGTTCAAACTCACTATCTTTGTCAGACAGTAATTTTCCAGCTGCTGGTAAGTTTTTTATTATATATTTTTCTTCATCTTTTAAAGTATTTTTTGTATAAATTTTAGCACTTATTAATTTACAACCCCGTTTTTGCCTCATAACCTGAACGCCTTGAGTATTTTTTGTTTGTTTTAAACCTAAACTTTCTGTGTTAAAAATTAATATTCTTCCAGATGAAGATTTAATTATACAATTTTTTTCGTTAGTTAAACATTCACATGATATTAATTTTTCGTGTTCACAATAAGCTTTTATAAGTTTTTTTCTATTCGTTTTTGTACAATATGCTTTCATTTCGACTTTCGCTACTCTTCCAGACTCAAAAAAGAAAATCATAAAACCTTTATAATCACATGTGGAAACCATCGAAACTATTTGTTCATCCTTGTTAAAATCCAGAATTGCAGGAATATAATCACCCATAGAACTTGCTTTCGTATCAGCAAAATTGTACGCTTTTGTTTTGTAAACTTGACATTTATTAGTAAAAAACAATAATTCTGATAAATTTGTTCCTAAAATTTGTTGAAAAATCTCGTCATCATTTTTAAGTTTATGTTCAGAATTCATTTTTAAAGATTGTAAAGTAATCTTTTTAAAATATCCTCCTTTTGTTAAGAAAAAGTTAACAGTATAATCCGGAATATCTTCTTCTAAAACTTCAACATTATCTGACGATACCAATAAACTTTGCCTTGGTTTTCCGTATATATTTATAACATTTTGTAGTTCTTGCACTATTATCTCTCGTATTTTGTACTTATTTTTAGTTACATCTTCGAGATTTTCAATTTCTTGTGTTAAACTTTTGGTTTCCTCTATTCTATTCAATATATATTCTTTATTTAAATACCTTAATTTAATATTAGCTATAAACTCAGCTTGTATTTCGTCTATATCAAAACCTGACATTAAATTCGAAACAACTTGAGATTCCTGTTTTGTATTTCTAATTATACTAATAACTTTGTCAATATCTACTAAAATTTTTGACAAACCTTGTAATAAATATAACTTGTCACGTTTTTTACCCAAATCAAACAGAACTCTTCTTCTTACACAGCTTTCCCTAAAATTTAACCAACTAAAAATTATCTCTTTTACGCTCATAACTTTTGGCGTTCCATTAAAAAGAATATTAAAATTGCACGAAAAACTGTCTTCAAGCGGAGTCATTTTAAATAGTTTTCTCATAAGATTATCTGGGTCAGTACCCCTTTTTAAGTCTATAGTAATTTTCAAACCCTCAAGTCCAGTTTCATCACGAATGTCAGAGATCTCGCGTAATTTATTATTTTTTATCAATTCTGCTATTTTTTCAATTATCAGTTCACTAGTTGTAGTCGGTGGAATGTTAAAAATATCTATACAATTATACTTTTTATCATATTTATATTTTGATCTAATTTTAATACTCCCACGCCCAGTTTCATAAATATCCCTAATTTTTTCTTTATCATAAACAATCTCACCAAATCCTGGAAAATCAGGGGCAATAAGAGTACTTAAAATATCATGATCAGGATTCTTAATGCATGCAATCACGGTTTCACATACTTCTTTTAAATTAAACGGACATATTGAACTAGCCATTCCAACTGCAATTCCCGTGTTCGAGTTAACCAATATACTAGGAAAAGTACACGGCAGCAAAGACGGTTCTTTAAGCGTATTATCATAATTATCAACAAAATCCACTGTATTTTTGTCTATATCACTGAACAATTCTTTACAAATTTTTTCCAATTTTGCTTCTGTATATCTCGAGGCCGCACAAGCCATATCTCTCGAATAAAACTTACCAAAATTTCCTTTTGAATCAACATACGGATGTAACAAGGCCTCATATCCACGACTCATCCTGACCATTGTATCGTAAATTGCACTATCTCCGTGAGGATTTAACTTCATGGTTTGTCCAACTATATTAGCAGACTTTGTACGGGTTTCACCTAACAAACCCATTTTGTACATTGTGTACAATAACTTTCGATGTGAAGGTTTAAAACCATCTATCTCGGGTATAGCACGAGACATTATCACGCTCATTGCATATGGCATATAATTTTTTCTTAATGTATCAACAATTTTTTCTTCTATTACTTCTCCGGCGCTGTTTATAATTCCATTGATTTTTGGCTTTATTTGATTTAATTTGCTTTTTTTATTTTTTAACAACCTTGACTACCTCTTAATATTTTATTTAACTTATATCTAAATTATCAATATACAAATACCCATTTTGCGTTATATATTCTTTACGCCCTATCAAATCATCACCTAAAAGAACATCAAACATATGTGAAGTTTTCGTTATATCCTCAGGCATAACTTTTATTAATCTACGAGTTTTTGGATTCATAGTTGTAAAATTCATCATATCTGGTTCGTTCTCACCCAGGCCTTTTGATCTCTGAACAATATATTTTTTATGTCCAATTTTACTTAAAAACTCATCTTTTTCTTGTTCATTATATGCAAAATATGTATTGTTTTCAGAATTTATCTCGTACAATGGCGACTCTGCTATAAAAACTTTACCTAATTCTATTAATTTTGGAACGAGTCTATAAATCATAGTTAACAACAAAGTTCTAATCTGAAAACCGTCTACATCAGCATCTGTACACAAAATAACCTTGTTCCATTTTAATAAATTAATATCAAAACTTGACAGTTCTTTAGATAATTTTAAACTTTTTACTTCTACTCCACAGCCTAAAACTTTTATTAAGTCTATAATTATATCACTTTTAAAAATTCTATTATAATCTGATTTTAAACAATTCAAAATTTTTCCGCGTATAGGAATTATCGCCTGAAATTCTGGATCTCTGGCCTGTTTACACGCGCCCAACGCCGAGTCTCCCTCAACTATAAACAATTCTCTAACATTAATATCTTTCGTACGACAGTCGACAAATTTTGCGACCCGACTCACCACGTCCATATTACTAGTCAGTTTTTTCTTTAAATTTAATCTAGTCTTTTCCGCATCTTCACGGCTTCTTTTGTTTGCCATAACTTGCGCACAAATCTTTTCAGCATCACTAGGGTTTTCTGTAAAATAAATCTCAAAATATTTTTTTAAATTTTGAGTTAAACTATCTTGAATACCTTTATTAGTAATAGATTTTTTTGTCTGGTTTTCATAAGAAGTCATGCTGGAAAACGAAGAAATTATTATAATTAACGAATCTTCTATGTCGTTATATGTAATTTTACTTTCATTTTTGTTATATTTATTATTTTGTTTCAAATAACTATCAATTTGGTACAAAAGTGCGCTTTTTACAGCTTTCTCAGGTGCCCCACCATGCTCCAAGTAACTCGAATTATGATAATATTCTACAAAATTTAATTTATTCGAGAACGCAACTGCAATCTCAGCTTTAAATTTGTAATACTCTTTATCATCTCTGTCACGAATATTTTCTTCATAACTCCAATTCTGAACAGGTGAAATATAGTCTTGGTTCAATATTTCATCAATATAATCTACAATCCCGTTTGGATATTTAAATTCAAATATGTCAAAACTCATGTCTTCTTTTTGGTACTTTAACACAAATTTAATTCCAGAATTAATAACCGCTTGTTTTTTTAACACATCTTTAAAATACTCAACAGGAATATTAATATCTGTAAATACTTCAACATCTGGTTTCCATTTGATTTTCGTACCAGTTTCTTTACTGTCATACTTTTCTTTTTTTAGTCCTCCTATGTTTTCTCCATGTTTAAAAATTAAATTATATTTAAAATTATCACGTATAATTTCAACACTCATGTACTCAGAAGCATACTGAGTTGAACACAACCCCAGCCCGTTCAAACCCAAAGAATACTCGTAATTATTCTGGTTATTATTACCATATTTTCCACCTGCGTACAGTTCACAAAACAATAATTCCCAGTTATATCTATTTTCGCGCGTATTGAAATCCACAGGGATTCCACGCCCAAAATCCTCTATTTGAACAGAATTATCGCTATAATAAATCAAATTTATTATATTTCCATAACCCTCGCGAGCTTCATCTATAGAATTTGACAATATCTCAAACACAGAATGCTCGCAACCTTCCAAACCATCCGAACCAAATATGACACCTGGACGCTTACGCACTCTGTCTGCGCCCTTGAGTGAAGATATGCTTTCGTTATTATAATCTGTCTTTTTCAATTTTCCTATCTCCCCATTAATACTACAAATATAATTATAATATCAAATTTCAAAATAAGATCAAATTAAATTACAAATATTAATTATATATTAAAAATATTTTGATTTTTTATCGTATTGTATCATAAAATACGAGAATAATAATAAAATATATAAAAAATTCAATAAAAATATAATAAAAATATATAAAATTAATAATTTAATTTCAAAACAATAGTTCCGGGGTAATAAGTACTTAAAATTTGTTTGTAGTCAGCACCTTGCTGAGCCATGTGTTGAGCACCGTACTGGCTCATACCTACACCGTGACCATAGCCAAAAGTACTAAACACAAACTTATTTTCTTGTTGATTATAAATAATATTAAAATTTGCGGATCTAAGATTAAAAATTTCTCTAATTTCAGATCCTGAAAATTTTTCTGACCCAATAGTAATCTCTTTGACCATACCCCCAGAAGTTCTGACCGGGTTTTTAACCCAATTTAATATATTATTATTGTCTAATTTACATAGTTTTTTGTAACTTAAAATTTTATTTTTAAAATTTTGTGCTAAAAATTCAGATGTAGTTTTGTAGCCCTTAGCCAGTTTATCACCTGGACTTTGGACATTGGTTAGGTAATTAAGATCTTGAGTAAAAACATCTTGAGATTTTTCTGTAACGCCAGAAGACATGGCATGATATACAGCCAGAACTAAATCATTTTTGTCGTCTTGCATAACTTCCGGAAAGACACTATCTACACAATTTTTAATTTTGTTATAATAATTTTCAAAATTACTGCCCCATCTATTATGTAATTCTTGTTTTGTAATATAATTCAGAGATTTTTGTGAATTTACTTCAAAATCATAATTATTTTTTTTACTATTTTGATTGTCTTGACGTTTTTTGCAAAAATAAGTGTACGAAGCTACGGCTTGAGCTTTTATAGCTTCGGGTTCGAAAAGAACAGGCATTTCTGAAGCTACTACAGAATATAAAAACTCTTTGTCAGGAATTTTTAATATATTATTATTATAAGTATCTAAAATTAAAAAATAATTTCTATTCTGAATATTTTTAGAAATATTTATAACTTTATTGTTTTTTGTCTTGTTACAAGAGAAAGCATTATGATTTTGTAAAGATAACAATGGAACCAGTATCATAAATATTAATAATAAACTAAAAAATATAAATTTAATTTTAAGTTTTTTTGAGTATAAATAAATATCTTCCAAATTTTTTGTGTCCTGAATTACAATTTATATATTATACTTAAAAATATGTTGCACAAAAATAACTTAGAACAATATAAAAAATATGAAAATTATATTTTTATGTAATATCGAATAAATTTTTTATTTATGGTACCATATTTACAA
>CAYYWE010000013.1:0-15615 GCA_964475315.1 uncultured Eubacteriales bacterium | reverse complement strand
AAAAATATCGTAATCGCAGAAAACGCTTCGCTCTTAGGTTCAATTTGATCTCTGCCATTTGCAATTATGAGCTTTTGTTTTGATTTCGCAGGAGGTCTATTGTAGCTTTCATAAATTTCGTAACTTGTGGCAATATTCGAATATGTTCTACACTCATACGGATATTCCCAGTATCGCCAGTAATTTATCTCCGATTGTATTATAGACTTTTGATTTTGTAGGAATTTTATTATACTATTTCTTTCATTTTTTGTCTATTACTAGTTGTGCGGTTTTGCTCTAAGTTATCAACAGATTTGGGTAACAAATCAAAAAAATTGTTGCATTTATTTTTTTCACAATGATAGCATAGTCCTGTATTATTTATAGTAATATAATACAAAAAAATATTTATAATAGGAGTGAGAATTATGGACTATGCTATATTAATAAACAAAATTAATAAAATTGACGAAAATTATTATAGAAACGTTGTAATGCCGTCAATAGTGCCTGTTGAAAGTTTTAAAAATAATGACCTAATATACAAAAGTTTTGAAATTACAGAAAGAAAAACTTATTTAGAGAGAAAAACAGCACAACAATTTACAAAATTAAGAAACTATGCACTAAAAAATGGCATATATTTAGGAATTACGAATGGATTTTTGACTTTCGAACAACAAAGAATAAAATACGAATATTTTTTAAATAAACGTGGTAAAGAATTTGCTGAAAGAAGCGCGTGTCTGCCGGGGTATTCGGAGCACCATACAGGTTTAGCGTTGGATTGCGACATATTCATGCATTCTAGATGGGGCGGAATAGCTGTCACCAGAGACAGAAATATTAATTCTCAGACAGCTTGGTTGCACGGTGCTTTATATAAATTTGGTTTTATACTAAGATATCCTGTAGACAAGGAATATATTACAAAAATGAAATTTGAGCCATGGCACATAAGATATATTGGCGAAGAAATCGCTGGATATTTGTATATGAATAATTTAACTCTTGAAGAGTTTTATGAGAAGTTATATAGTTAAAATATTAGTTAGAAATTATATAATTTAAGTACTAAAAAATCACAGGAGTGAAAAATTTGAGAATTTTATTTATGGGTACACCTGAATTTGCGGTGCCGTCACTAAAAATTTTAATACAAAATAATTATAAAATTTGTGGAGTTTTCACAAAACCTGATAAGCCGCAAGGGCGAAGACAAGAAATTATGCCTACACCAGTAAAATTATGTGCACAGGAAAATTTGATTCCAGTTTTTCAACCTGAAAAATTAAAAACACAAGAAACTTTTGATTTAGTACAAAAATTAAATCCAGATTTAATAATAGTAGTAGCATATGGTAAAATTTTACCGAAAAATATTATAGATTTCCCAAAATATGGATGCATAAATATTCACGGTTCTTTGTTGCCCAAATATCGAGGCGCCGCACCGATTCAATGGAGCATTATTAACGGTGATCAAGTTACTGGAGTTAGCACAATGTTTATGGACGAGGGACTTGACACCGGTGATATATTATTACAAAGTAAAGTTTCTATTAATAATGAGGAAAATTCTGGGGAACTTAAACAAAAAATGTCTATAATTGGCGCAGATTTGTTAATAAAGACTATAAAAAAATTAGAAGATAATAATTTAACAAGAGTTAAACAGGATGACTCCCAAGCAACTCTGTCACCGCCATTGGATAAAATTACTGGTGTTATAAATTGGAATAGACCGTCGAATGAAATTCATAATTTAGTTCGGGGCTCAAATCCATGGCCGATTGCGCATACAATTTTAAAAGGGAAATTGTTTAAAATTTACAAAACAAAGATTTCTACCAAATATTCTATTAATCCAGGCAAAATAATAAGTACTAATCCGTTTGTAGTTGGCTGTGGTGGGAATACTTCTATTGAATTGCTTGAAGTTCAAATCGAAGGCAAAAAACGCATGTCTGCCGTAGAGTTTGCACGTGGCTATAGGTTAAGTGACCATATAATTTTGGGCTCCAATAATCTAAATATTATATAAAATTAAAATTATTACAAAATTTTAGAGAAATAAAAAAGTAGGTGAAGTAAAAAATGAAAGTTATGATACTGTCAGCGTCCACTGGTGGCGGCCATATGAGTGCTTCGAAAAATATTAAAGAATATTTAAAATCCAAGAACATTGACTCGGTTATAGTCGATGCTATAGAATATATCAGTCCGTTTTTAAATAAAACTATAAATGAAGTATATGCTTATGTGGCTCTAAAAAAACCTAAAATATGGAAAATTATGTACGATACTTCCAATAAAAAGACTGTAAATAAAATATTATTAGGTATAAATAATATAATTAGTAAAAAATTATTGCCGTTACTAGAAGATTATAGTCCTGATGTAATTATCACAACTCATCCATTTACAACTGAGATGATTTCTAATTTAAAAATTCATAGGATCATAAATGTTCCGTTAGTTTGCGTCATGACAGACTATGCACCCCACAGAACTTGGATCAATTCAGGTGTGAATGCGTATATAGTTGCGAATTCGGACATGATAAAAACTATGGAAAAAATTGGCGTAGAAAAAAGTATAATTTATCCATTTGGAATACCAATAGACTATTCTTTTTATGCAAAACATACAAAAAACATACGAGATAAAATATTCGAAGAGATAAATTTGGATCCTAAGGTGCCTACTGTTCTAATAATGGCTGGTAAAGGTGGCTACGCAAACATAGATAAAATATATGCCGAGCTTCAAAATATAAACTTAAATTTTCAAATAATAGTAATAACTGGGAAAAATCAGCAATTATATGACAAAGTAAAATACTTATCTCAGGGCAAAATATACAAAAAACATAAAGTAAAATTGCCGGCAAAGATTTTAAAATTAAATTCTAAACTAAAATTAAAAATTAAAAAAAAAAAATTAAAAAATAGTATAAATAAGTCAAAATTAAAGAAAACTAAAATAATTTATTATACAAACGAAGTTGAAAAATATATGAGCATTTCAGACTTAATTATCACCAAACCAGGTGGTTTGACAGTTAGCGAGGCTCTTGCGTGTGGTCTTCCAATGGCACTTTTTAACGCGATTCCAGGTCAAGAAGAAGAAAATGCAGACTTTTTAGTAAATAAAAACATGGCTATTAAACTTGAAAATAATAATATTTCAAACACTATAGAAAATTTACTTAATAATCCTGAAAAGTTATATTACATGAGAAAATCATGCGAAAACTTTAATAAATCTGATTCTTTGAAAAATATTTTGGGTGTTTTGTACGAACTTACTGCTCAGGAAAGATATTTTAATAAATTAGTTAGAGACAAAATTCCTGATTTTATAATTCAACAGGGAAATGTTCCGGAGTTTGAGATTTTAGATGCAAGTGATTTTAATAAACATTTAAACCAAAAGTTGCTAGAAGAAGCTCAAGAATTAATAAACTCTGAAAATATATATTCAAAAAAAGAAGAACTTGCAGACATATTAGAAGTTTTTTATGAGATTCTAAATAATTCAAGTGTTTCTTTTGAAGAAATAAACAAAATTAGATTAAATAAAGCAAGTTTAAATGGAAGTTTTAAAAATAAAATATTTTTGAAAAAAATAATTTATATTAATAAATAAAATTTAAGTCAAGTTTAGAAAGAAGTTATATTAAAACAAAATGGAAATATTAAATAATTATAACTTACTAAATCAGATTAAGTCTCCAAATGATGTAAAAAAAATTGATAATTTAAATATATTATGCGAAGAAATTCGTAGCAAAATAATAGAAATAGTGTCAAAAAATGGCGGGCATTTGGCTTCAAATTTGGGTGTCGTGGAGCTAACTGTTGCGCTTTTTTCAGTTTTTGATTTTGATCATGATAAAATTGTTTGGGATGTTGGGCATCAGTGTTATGCGCACAAAATGTTAACTGGACGTTTCAATAAAATTAATAATATTAGAACAGAAAATAATATTTCTGGATTTACTAATAAACTTGAAAGCAAATATGATATCTTTACGTCTGGGCATAGCAGTACATCTATTTCTTCTGCTCTCGGATTGGCGCGTGCTCGCGATATAATTAGTGAAAACAATCAACAAAAAATCACAGATCATGTAATTTGTGTAATAGGTGACGGCGCACTTACTGGAGGTTTAGCCTATGAAGGACTAAATAATTGTGCGAATTGTAAAAATTTTACAGTAATACTTAATGATAATAAAATGTCGATATCTTCTAATGTAGGTGCTATAGCGAGGTATTTGTCCAATGCTAGATTAAAACCGTATTATATAAAAACTAGAAATTTATTAGAAAAAGTTCTAGAAACTACAAATTTTGGCACAAAAATAGAAAAAATATTAAGAAAATCAAAATATGTTATTAAAAGTATGTTTTACAAAAGTAGCATTTTTGAAGATATGGGATTTGTATATTACGGCCCAATAAATGGTCATGATATAAACCAATTACAAAAAGTTTTTGATTTAGTTAAAAATATAGATCAGCCAAGTTTAGTTCATGTTATAACTAATAAAGGTAAAGGATACGATTTTGCTGAAAGAGACCCAAAAAATTCTCACGTTGTGGGTCCGTTTGATTTAAATATTGGATTTAATAATAAAAATAAAGTAAATAATAAGTTGAGTTTTTCAGAAGCGTTTGGGAATAAGTTATGCGAACTTGCTGAAAATAATAAAAAAATTTGTGCAATAACTGCAGCTATGACTAGTTCAACAGGTTTATCGAAGTTCAAGCAAAAATTTAAATCAAGATTTTTTGACGTTGGAATAGCAGAAGGTCATGCTATAACTTTTGCAGGCGGCCTAGCTGCAATGGGTTTAATACCAGTTGTAGCAATATATTCCAGTTTTTTACAGAGAGCTTATGACCAGATAATTCATGATGTTGCTATGCAAAATTCAAAAATTATACTTGCTATCGACAGAGCCGGGCTTACTGGTGAAGACGGTGAGGCTCATCAAGGTATTTATGATGTCAATTTTTTAAGTACTATTCCTAATATTAAAATTTATTCTCCAAGTTTTTTATCAGAATTAGGTAATATTTTAGAAAACGCTATAAATTCAGAGGAAAACAAGATTTTTGCTATTAGATATCCTAAAAGTACCGAACTATACAAACCTGATAATTATAAATTTAATAACCAAGACTATAATTTTTTTAGTAATAATAATATTAATAATAACACTAGTAAAATTCTAGTTATAACTTATGGAAGAATTTTTTCAGAAGTATGGCTATCTAAAATCGAACTTGAAAAATTGGGTATATATATAAGTATTTTAAAATTAAACAAAATCTTTCCAATTAATATAAATTCTGTAAAATTATCATGTAATTTTGACAAGATTATATTTTTTGAAGAAACTATAAACTCAGGAAGCATAAGTGAAAAATTTGGAGATTTATTACTAAAGACAAATAATTTTCATGGAAAATATATTAATTATAACATCACAGATAATTTTGTACCACATGCTAGAATGACTTCTCAAATTAAAAAATATATGTTTAATTCCGAAAATATAATAACACAAATAAAAAATATTAATAATTTGTAGTTAATAACTGAATTATTTTTTTATAATAAGCGAGAATATTTGACATATTAATATGCACGTAGTATCATGGTCCCAGAGATATGTACATATTTTAGTTTTTATTTTTTAATTTTTAACTACACAAATTGTGTTATCGGAGTGATAATATGTGTTATAAATATTTACATAATATTTATTTTAATGATGTCAAAAAACTAAAAAGACATATTCAAATTTTAAAAAAATCTTTTAAAAATTCACAAGAGTTAAAATATAGAATTTCTGTTTTATATAGTATGCATTCAGATTTGACATATGCATTGGAGTATTTAAACAAAAAATGCGAGGATAATTATTGTGAAAAATAAAAAATTAAGTCTTGATAATTTAATAGAAACTGTATGTAGTTATTCGAAATATCAAAATAATTTATTTGATGAGCCGGACGTAAAGCATAAAAAAATGTTAAATTTACTGAAAAAAATTATACACGGTGAATTAACTAACAAACAAAAAACATGCATTTTATTATATTACGAAAAAAAATTAAAAATGAAAGAAATATCAAAAAAATTAAATATTAGTGTTTCTTCGGTTTCAAAACACATAAAAAAAGGATTGGTTCATATTAAAAAAAATATGAATTATTATTTTTAATTATATTTTTTTATTATCATGAGCTATTTTTATGTATCGAATTATAAAATTTATATTAAATTTGCACAAAAAGCTTTACAAGCATAAAAGTACATGTTAGTATTTATTATGTCGCTAATTTAGGACAATTTATATATAAAAAACTATATAAAATTTAAAATTTGTTGATAATATACACAAATTTTACAAAATTAGTGGCATGCAAATTAAAATAAATTGTATTTAAACTAGAAAGGAATTGATTTTTATGTCAAATTTAGGAAATAATAACAAATTAAATAATAATGAATTACAAGAAAATGAGCTTGATAATGTTTCCGGTGGAGGTATCGCTAGCGCACTTACAGGCTGGTTTGGTAGTGGTGAAAAAACTGCGGAGGGCTCAACTCAAAATCAAATGTCAGAAGGGGCTAGCGAAGCCGCCCAGGATGCGGTAGAAACTTTATCTAATACTGGTGCACCGATTACTACGGTACCTGCAGGCACAGACACCGTTGTACCACCTATTACACCTGCGACAGTTGAACAAACTGTATCTGGCGAAACAAAACAGTCTTTCTCAAGTGGTGCTGGGACCAATTCTAGACGAAGAAAACGTAGCTTCTAAAATTTTAGAAAAAATTTATGAACTTAGATGTAATATTCTAATTATTTTGTCTAATACTAAACTCATAAGAAAATAAAAACTTCCAGCTGACCTCTTGAAAATTAAAGAGGGTGATAAAATGTCTAAAAAAAATGAAAAAATCGAAAATATTGAAAATAAAACTAAAATTGAAGAATTAGTATTCGAAGAAATACCTGAAGTAATCAGCGGTGGCACTATAAATTATGTTAACAGTGGAATAAATCTAGATAATGAATATGAAGAAGATGATTTAGATGATGTTGCTATGTATATTCATGAAGAAATTCCAAATGATGTAATTCTCGAGGCTATAAATACAGTCATGCCGGTTAATAGCATACTTGGTCCGATTCCGCAATTAAGAATCAAAAAAATAAAAAAAGGATGGTTTTAAAGTGGCGATCGATAATAATCAAGATAAAAAATCTGAACAGTTAGATCAGGTTTCTGATGACGAGATTTCGTTAGTCAGTGGTGGCGGTAATAAAGTAGAACGTGAAAAAAATTATGGAAAAATATTACGTGGAAAAATTACCCCGTGTTTAGTAGCATATGGTGCCCCTGTTCCTAAAAAAACTATATTAATGAAGTACGGTGGCCCTCGCATAAATAATAAAATTCCCGTATTACCAGAAGAAAATAAAGACAGTGTAGCTAACTTAATAACGGGTATTGAAGATACCAAAGAAGAACAAGAAATTGAAGAATAGTTAAAAAAATTTAGGAGGTGGTTTTGTATAAATAATGACGATAATAATAAAAAAATACGAAATAACCTCCAAATTTAAAGTCTTTGTGCCCAAATATTATTAGATATTTATAGTAAAAAAGTTATTTTAGTGAGTTGTGGTAGTTCACCGATATTTAAGCACAAAAACTTATTGGATGAATTAGCTGAATTAAACAAAAAAATCTCATGATTAATTATAAGATATTAATTAAAAATTTATTAGTTGAGTTGGCCCCCGAAGTTTAGGTATAAATTTTTTTGTATTTTGCAGGAGGTATAATAACATGGACGAAATAAAAAATCAGGTTTTTAGAAAATTAAATTCAGAAGATAATTCTCGAAAATTACAAAAATTAAATGAAGATGAATTATTTGAAGTCGTAGGCGGCATAAACAATACACGTATGTTAAACAGTTCGTTGATAGAAAATAAAAAACCAGAAGAGAAAGACAAAAAACAATATAAACCGTAAATTAAAACTTGAGGAGTAATTTAAATGAGAATAGGAAAAAGTAAATCAGAAATTGCAAGTGAATATGCAGGCTCGTTGTCTTGGGTACCGGGCAATCTTAACGAGGCTAATATGGGGTTGACTAATAGTAAAGGAGATTTAAAAATAATTGCAACCATACTATTAAATGTTCACACTACTCTAGCAACCTCTTTGTTCAATATTCCAGGTGCTAGTAAGTTAATTTATAGAAGCAAAGTAAAATGCGATGCTGCTATGTTGCGTGAATATGGCGGAAGCATACCCTATATTACTAAAATTAACGTTAGTAAGTTACATAGTGAAACTATGAGCAAACTCGACAGTATAGCAGTCGATCTTACTAGTATGGGAAAAAATATTGAAACACTTTATAATGAAAAAGCGACCGCAGATAATATTAAAACTATTATTGAAAAAATTAAAGAAAGCCTTGGTAGTCTTCTTAAAAGTTTTGAAATAACAAGTCCTGAAGGAGAAAATTCTAAACAAGACGGCTCTGATACTTCTAATCAAGATCAAAAACATAAACCGTTGTTATCTTATAGCAACGTAGCTAGGGAATTGAATAATATAGCTAGATCTGTAAAAGAAATATCAACAACTTTGGAAAATATTTCTAATAAAATACAAATACCAAAAATCGAAAAAAGCAATGGTATGGTGCTATCAAATGAGACGATACCAGAGAATATTGCGAATACTAAGAAGGATAATATTGCTAATGAATATTATAAAGTTTTATCGTATGTTATTCCTAATATTACTCAAGCGATTGATAAATTAGATCAAATAGAAGATGAATATGTTATTATGATGATATTACTGGATGTACATACTTCATTAGCGACTTCATTGTTTCAATTTGAAAATTCTAAATTTACTACTTACAGTGCTAAACTAATTTTTAAACCTGCAAAATATAGACACAAAAACTATAAACCAGCAACTTGCTTGAAGGTTAAAGCTAGGAGTGCGCTAATAAGCAAAAGCTTGAAAAAGTTAAAAGATTTAGCTTCAGTAGTTAATACATTAGGTGAAAACATAGGTTTAATGGAATGGGAAAAAGTTACGGAAAATTTAAAAAACATAGGTTGTAAATTAGTAGATACAACAAAATTAAATACCAAAGAGGGAAAAAGTCTTTCTTTACTAGCCCATCCGACAATATTAAAATGTTACGAAAGAATTGGAAAATTGTTAGACAAATTAAGCAATCAATTAAATAACAAAGTTGCTGAATTCAAAGATGAAGGTTCAGATACTACTGCCGTTATTCAATTAGCAGAAAATTTTATATCAATAGGCAATTACATTCGTACAAATAACTATGAAAAAGCTAAACAAATTTTAGCTAAAATATCAGACGAAGAACTTTCAAAAATTGACCTGAAAAAAATTACAAATAATTAACCAATCTAGAGTTAATTAAACTTTGTGTGTTAACTTATTAGTAAATAAAACAGTTTATATTCAAACTAAAATTAAAATATTGATGATATAAGCGTAAGAAGTACTATATTGACAAATATACCTAGTAATAATATAATAAAAATATATTTAAAATGTTGATTTTTAGAGAGGAGTTCTTTGATGTTGTTAAAAAAATTAGTGATAAGCTTGTCGAGTGCGGTTTTTGCAGTAAATGTATCTATATTTGCGGTGAACGAAATAGAACCTAATACACAAGAAATTAATTCTTCTGCAGAAATTACAGAAAAAAGAGCTGATGGAGAATTTTCGATGTTTGGTATTTTTAGTGAAAGTTACTATAAAGACATTATTAGATGTTCAGAAGGCATTCGTGATTATGCTAAGGCGGCTGCGGAATCTTTGGAGAAAATTGAAAAAAATGTAGAAAAAGAAAAAGATAGTGGTGATCTTATATCAGATGAATTTAAAGATAACTTTAAAGAATTTTTAGTTAAACAAAACAAATTAGATGATTCGACGAGAGAATTATTAAAAATTTTAGGACTATTTTCTGATGTTGATACCAAAGAAGATATAGATGAGGACAAAAAATTAAATTCCACAGAATTAGCAAAAGAGTAAGTTTTAAATATTAAAAAATATATAATTTATTTTAAACTACAGTTTGTATTAATATTAAAAATATTGTACATACTGTTTTTTGTATTTTAATTTTAAAAAATATAAATTTAATATTTTAAGTTTAAAAATAAAGTTTTATGAAATTTTTATTAAAATATTTTTAAACAAAAAAATATGTAATAAAGTACTTAAAAATTATTTTGTGTTAGTAATTTATATGCAAAATTTAAATTTGAGTGTTAATTTTTGTTAATTTAATAGAATTTTTACTAATATAATTTAGTAATAACTCACAAATGTTATAAATTTTTATAAAAAAGCTTGCATTTGTTTTTGGTTCAATTTATAATTTGTAATTATTAGAATATGTATTTAATTTGCTAAATTCTACGTGAATTTAATGATTGTTCAAGTTATTAGTTTTTGGATTTAAAATATAATTAGTTATTTTGGAGTGTGTTGATTTATGGCAGAATTAGAATCAGGTTTGGTTTATATTGCTGACGATGAGCCTAATATTAGAAGATTAGTTTCTCTAGCTCTTAACGAATGTGGTTTTGAAACTCAAGAGTTTGGTAGTGGCGAGGAAATTTTAAAAGCAATTCAACGTCGTGTACCGGATGTTATTATTCTTGATTGGGTGATGCCTGCTCCGGACGGGTTGAGTGTTTGTGGAAGATTAAAATTAGACAAAATGACTAAAGCTATTCCTACTATTATGTTGACTGCACGTAATGATGAAGTTGATACAGTTTTGGGTCTAGAAATGGGCGCTGATGATTATATCACGAAACCGTTTAGCGTTAAGGAACTTTGTGCGCGAGTGAAGGCTCTTTTGAGACGTAACGAGTATATGAATATATCTCCAGCCAGTAATGATGTTTTGGCATGTGGTGATTTGACTGTAAATTTAGCTCGTCGTACTGTAACTAAGAAAAACAAGAGCATTGAGCTTACTATGAAAGAGTTTGACTTGCTTACTTCTTTGATGTTAGCTAAAGGTCGTGTCATGAATAGAGACCAATTAATGGAAAAAGTTTGGGATGTTGAATTCAGCGGGGATGCTAGAACAGTTGACGTTCACATCAGATATTTGAGACAAAAAATTGAAGATGATGCTGAGAAGCCTAAGTATGTGCTAACCGTAAGGGGCGTAGGCTATAGGTTTGCTTCTGAAGAAGAACTTGATCCTAATCGTAAAGAAGGTTATTTTTACGAGAATTTTGGAGATGTTTATAAAGATGAAAGTACAGACTTTAAAGTTAATTCTGTAGAAGCGTAAAATAAATATAATTATAATATTAATTAATTTTAATTTGTTAAATATTATAAGTTATAATTATTAAGGGAGGAAAGAAGCGATAGTTTTATTTAAAATATATTGATTTTTGATGTTTTAGATTTAGTTATCGCTTTTGAAGGTTATGTCAAAAGAAATAAATATTAATCCGGATTTATCTAATTTGAGAGATGTAGTTCATGACTTGAAAACCCCCATTACTTCTATAAAGGGTTTTATGGAATTGTTGCTTCAGAGCCCTCAAAGTTCAAAGGCCACTGAAGAGTTTTATAATATTGTTCTCGATGAGGCTAACAGGCTCTTGAGAATGGTTAATGATATATTATATGTCTGTAAGAATAAAGATTTAAATAATGCTAATAATATTAATTATAATTTAAATATCCAAATAGACAAGTACGTTAAAGAGCTAACTCCATTGGCACGCAGAAGGAATATAGATATTAAAATTAACAGTAATTCTAATGATATTTATGTTTCAATTCCAGAGGACAAATTGTCCAGATTATTGACTAACATAATAGAGAACGCTATAAAATATAATAGGGATCATGGCAAAGTTTTTATAGATGTAGACCAAAGTGATTCCCAGATTGTGGTCAAAATTAAAGACACTGGTATCGGTATCCCTGAATCAGAACTTGACAAGATATTTAACAAATATTACAGGTCGAGTGTGGCTGAGAAGATGGAATTTGAAGGTTCTGGCCTTGGTCTAGCAATTGCTCACGACATAGTGTGTGAGTACAACGGAACTATAAAAGTAAATAGTGTTTTGGATCAGTACACAGAGTTTATAATTACTTTTCCGATTTTTCAGATTTATAAAAATCAGTAAAATTTTGTAAATATAAGTGCTGTTATTGTGAAAGAATAATTTTGATGCGGACGTGGCGGAATTGGCAGACGCGCTAGGTTTAGGTCCTAGTAGTTTTACTGTGCAGGTTCAAGTCCTGTCGTCCGTACCATTTTACTTTGTTCAACGATTATAAAGCTCGATTGTTTTGCTAAAATCAAACAAAAAGTTAAGCCAAAAATAATACATTTCTCTTGTGCATGTGTGCATAATTGTAGAATATTAAATAAAAGTGACAAATATATGTTAGAATTTTAGAAAGAGGTATTTTATGTACAATAAAAATCAAACCTCAGTGTCAACCAAAAATGTTCTATTATAAAACTAAAAATTTTTTAATATTTAAAATATTTTTGATAAAGTTTAATAAAATATGCCAATCTTTTTTTGTTTGCAAAAATTTAAGGCTTCCTATGATTTTTTTATATTTCATCATAGAAAGCCTCTTTATATATTAGATCATCTGCGAAATCAAGACCAAAGCCCATAATTGCAACATAGAAGAAATTAAATTGAATTTAAGAGCTTAGAATTTTTAAATTTTTGTGAAATTTGTTAATTTCTTTGTTTTTTTGAAATAATAAAATTTATGTAACATGTAATAAATACTCAAAAATATAATTTGTAAATTTATTGATAAACACTTAGATTTTCTCTAAAATTTATAATATATTAAATTTTTGGAAGTGAAACTTTATGACAAATAAAATATCTTCTTTGGAAATTAAAAATAAATTTTTAAATTATTTTAAAAATAACGATCACGTGCAAATTTCTGATTCTTCTATAGTGCCGAAAAATGATCCAACATTGTTGTTTATTAACTCGGGTATGGCACCATTAAAAAATTATTTTACGGGCGAAGAAGAACCACCGTATAAGCGTTTGTGTAATGTTCAGCCATGTATTAGGACTATAGATATTGACTCAATTGGTGACAGACATCATCTGACGAGTTTCCAGATGTTAGGAAGTTGGTCTATTGGGGACTATTTTAAAGAAAAGGCTATAGAACTTGCTTACATTTTTTTAACTAAAATTTTAAATATTAATAAAGAAAAATTATACGTAACGGTATTTTCGGGCGATGAAAAATTAAATATACCGTTTGACAAAGAGGCATATGATTCATGGAGAAAGATAGGGGTACCCGAAGAACATATTATAAGGTGTGGCATAGAAGATAATTTTTGGGGTCCGACGGCTGAAACTGGACCATGTGGGCCTTGCACGGAAATTTTTTACGATACTGGCGAAGGCACGAAATATGTCAAAAATGGCGAATTTGATACCAAAAATAGATATATTGAGATTTGGAATGCCGGAGTTTTTATGCAATTTAACAAAAATTCTGACAAAACTTTTAGTAGACTAAGTTTTAATAGTGTTGATACAGGTGCAGGTTTAGAGCGGCTTTCAATGGTATTAAATAATCATAAATCAGTGTATGACACGGATTTGTTAGCGCCGATACGTAATGAAATTTTGAATGAATTTGGCGAAAACGTATACAAAATATCGGAAAAAGAAGTTTTAATTCTCACAGATCACCTGCGTACTATAAGTTTAATAATGTCTGAAAAAATTGCTCCATCTAATGAAGGCCGTGGATATATTCCTAGAAAACTTATACGTCGCTGTATGATGATTGTATTTAAAAATAATATAAATAATTTTAATTTTTCAAAAATAATAGAGTTTATAATTAATAATTATAACAAAATTTATTCTAATTTTAATATAAATAAAGAATTTGTTTTGAAAGAATTTAATCTAGAATATAATCAATTTAAGAAAGTATTGACAAATGGTTTGGAAAAGCTTGAAAATATTTGCTCAAAAAGTGAAACTATTTCAGGTGAAGAAGCTTTTAATTTGGTTACTACATATGGTTTGCCTTTTGATATTATTAGACAGTATTGTGATGAGAAAAGCATAAAAATCAACGAAAGTGAATATGTTAAGAAAATTGAGGTTCACAAAGAAACTTCCAAAGTTTCAAAAAATAGCAGCAATTTAACAAATCTAGAAAAATATAATGAAATTTTAAGTAAATTTACAAAAACTGAGTTTAGTGGTTATGAAAAGTTAAAAACAAGTTCGGAAATACTAGGTATAATTAAAGATAATAATATAATTGAAAGTGGCTTTGAGGGCGAACAGGTAGGTATTATACTGAAAGAAACTTGTATGTACGCAGAATCTGGTGGACAATGTTCGGATTTTGGAGTTATTTCTAGTGAGAATTTTCAGGCTAAAATTAATAGTGTTCAGAAGACAAAATCTGGAGTTTTTGTACATTTTGGGGAAATTTTAAATGGAAAAGTGAAAGTTGGAGATAAAGTAAAAGTATTTGCAGACGAGAAAAGGCGTTCGGAAATTTCAGCAAATCATACGGCAGTTCATTTGTTGCACAGCGTGTTAAGAGAGTGCTATGGGAAAGAGTTGCATCAAGCAGGCTCCAAAGTTGAAGATAGAAAATTAAGATTTGATTTTAATTATGATAAAAATTTACAAGATTTTGAGTTAGAACAGATTGAAATTAAAGTAAATAATTATATTCGTGAAAATATTGCAAGGGTTGTCGAAGAGAAAACGCTCGATGAGGCTGTTAGAGAGGGCGCGATGGCGCTTTTTGAGAGTAAATACGGTGAAAAAGTCAGAGTAGTGAAGTATGGCGATGTTTCAAGCGAGCTTTGTGGAGGAACACATATTGATAGTACGGGCAGGATCGGTCTGTTTAAAAAGGTTTCATCTGAGGGGATAGGCAAGGGAATTCGCAGAATTACGGCTGTTACGGGTAATGAGGCACTTTTGTATGTCCAAAATAAAATTAGAGATTTTTGTACGGTTTCTAAAATTTTCAAAGTAAAACCAGAAAATTTAGTCGAAAAAGCACAAAAAATGTCAAAAAATATAAATAATAAAAATTTAGATAAAAATGACGGTAATTTTAAAATTTGTGAAAAAGATTTAAAAATTTTAAATAATAAGTTAGGTATAGGTTTGTATTATACAACATTAGATAAAATTAATAAAATAGATAAAAAAATGTTAAATAAAATTATTGAAGTAGTAAATAAAATGAATATAGGGCTGGTGTGTATTTATAGTTCTGGTGATAGAACGATGATTAATGTTGTAGTTGCTGATTCGCTGGTTGACAAAATTGGTGCGAATGAAGTTTTTAACAACATAATGAAAAATTTAAACGGAAAAGGTGGAGGAAATAAAAAAGTTGCTAGTGGTGCGACGGAGCTTTCGAGCAGTGATGCTATCGAAAAATTGAAAAATATTATGTCAAAATGCACATAAAATTTAATAGAAGAGAT
>CAYYWE010000012.1:0-15698 GCA_964475315.1 uncultured Eubacteriales bacterium | reverse complement strand
GTTTAGAAAAGAATTAGAAGTAAACGGTGTAGGTTACAGAGTTCAAAAACAAGGTTCTAATTTAGTATTAAACTTGGGTTATTCCCATCAGGTTATTGTTCCTGAAATAGACGGAATTAAATTAGAAGCTCAAGGGAATAAAATTTCTGTAGTTGGTATTGACAAACAAAAAGTAGGGCAATATGCAGCAGAAATCCGTGAAAAACGTCCGCCGGAGCCCTATAAAGGTAAAGGTATTAAGTATGTTGATGAAGTTATTAGACGTAAAGAGGGTAAAACTGGTAAAAAATAATAAATTTTAGAAAATAAATTAAGTATAGTGTGGTGAAATAAAAAAGTGGTAAAGAAAGTGGATAAAAATCAGGCCCGTTTAAAAAGACATAAAAGAGTACGTGGTAAAATATTTGGTACGCCGGAAAGACCAAGATTAAATGTGTTCAGATCAAAGAGTAATATTTATGCTCAAATTATAGATGATGTTAACAAAGTGACTCTCGTTAGTGCTTCTAGTTATGAAAAAGATTTTGGTATGTATGGCGGAAATAAGGTAGCTGCGCATAAAGTTGGAGAAAATATAGCAAGACGTGCTGTAGAAAAAAATATTAATACGGTAGTATTTGACCGCGGCGGATATTTGTTTCATGGGCGCGTAAAGGAGCTAGCTGAAGGTGCTAGAGAAAACGGCCTGAAATTTTAATAAAATAAATTTAAAAATTAGAGGAGGGACATGATTTTGGCTAAAATAGACAGTTCTGTACTTGATTTAAAAGAAAGATTGGTAGCTGTTAACAGAGTTTCAAAGACTGTCAAAGGTGGACGTATATTTAAATTTTCGGCTCTAATGGTAGTTGGTGATGGAAAAGGAACAGTAGGTTTTGGTATAGGAAAATCGGGAGAAGTTCCGGATGCTATACGTAAAGGAATTGAAGATGCGAAGAAAAATTTAATTAAAGTTCCGTTAAAAAACGACACTATACCGCATGAAATATTAGGTGCATACGGAGCAGGAAGAGTTCTTATGAAGCCGGCAGCACCAGGTACTGGAGTTATCGCAGGAGGCCCGGTACGTGCAGTAGTTGAATCAGCGGGAATTAAAGACATAAGAACGAAAGCTTTGAGGTCTAATAATCCGTGTAATGTAGTAAGGGCTACTATAGAAGGACTAAAAAATTTGCGTACAGCTCAGCAGGTAGCGGAGTTACGTGGTAAAACACCTAAAGAAATTTTAGTTTAATTTAAAATTATTTTTAATATATTTTAATTTTTAGTAAAACAAAGAAGTGCTTGATATAATTTATATTGTGTAATAGAATATATCAGCATCTTTGGTTCTACTGTTAAATGTTTTTTATAATTTATTTTAGGTTATTTAATTATGTCTAGGGGGTGAATGTATTGAGACTTCAAGATTTAAAATGTCCATTAGGATCAAAAAGAGTGCCAAGACGTATAGGTCGTGGACACGGGTCAGGCTGGGGCAAAACAGCTGGTAAAGGACATAAGGGTCAAAATGCACGTTCAGGCGGAGGAGTACGTCCAGGGTTTGAAGGTGGACAAATGCCGTTACAAAGAAGAGTTCCGAAGAGAGGCTTCAATAATATATTTGCGGAAAAAGTAGTTTGTGTAAACGTGCGTGATTTAGAAAAGTTTGGTCCTGGGTCTGTGATAGGTGCAAACGAGTTAATGCAAAAGGGATTTGTGAACCGTAAATTTGACAAAATTAAAATTTTAGGTCACGGAAAACTTACAAAAAACTTAACGGTTAAGGCACAGATGTTTTCAAAGTCTGCTATAGAAAAAATAGAATCAGCAGGCGGGAAGGCTGAGGTGATATAATTATGATCAAGACGCTGATAAATTCGTGGAAAGTTAAAGAATTAAGAAAAAAATTGTTATTTACTATTATGATAATAATAATTTTTAGAATAGGTTCTATAATTCCGGTACCATTTTTGAATGTAGAAGCACTTGCGGGTATGTTAGGAAACTTAGGTGAGAAAGGTGCAATATTGACTTATTTGGATACTTTATCTGGAGGGGCGTTCGCACAGGCTACGATATTTGCGATGTCCGTGTCACCATATATTAACTCATCGATAGTGATACAATTGATGACAGTTGCGCTTCCGTATTTGGAGTCTTTACAAAAGGAGGGCGAAGAAGGACGTAAGAAGCTTACGGCTATTACTAGATATTTGACCGTATTTCTAGCGATAGCACAGGGGACAGCTTTTTATTTGTACTTAAAACATGGAAGTTTTGAGGGGCAGCCAATAGTAAGATATACACAAGGTGTTGAAGGAGTGTTCGTTGCGGTAGTAATAATTTTATGTTTCACGGCAGGTGCGGCACTTATGATGTGGCTGGGCGAACAAATTAATTCTAAAGGCGTAGGCAATGGAGTTTCTATACTAATGTTTGCGGGTATAGTGTCAAGAATGCCGAGTTTAATAGCGAAATTAGTAGCATATTTTTCATTGGCGATTGCAATGCCTGACTCTTTCTGGAAATTTTATATATATGTTCCGTTGTTTATAATATTATTTTTGTTTATGATGTGGATAATAGTGTTTATGAATGATGCAGAAAGAAGAGTACCTATACAATATGCACAACGTACAGTTGGGAGAAAGATGTATGCTGGACAGAATACACATATACCGTTAAAAGTGGGAATAGCGGGTGTAATGCCGATTATATTTGCAACTTCCATATTAGCAGTACCAAATTTTGTGAATTTTTTTGCGAAACCCACGGGATTTTGGAAGACTGTACTAGATTCGTTAGCTATTAATGGGCCAGTGTATACTGTGTGTTATTTTTTCTTGATATTTGTGTTTGCATATTTTTATGTTGAGATTACTTACAATCCTGTGGAAATGGCCAACAATTTGCGTCAGAGCAATGGTATGATACCTGGAATTAGACCTGGAAAGCCTACAGCAGATTATTTTGCGAAAGTTTTATCAAAAGTGACATTTATGGGTGCATTGTTTTTAGCTGTTATAGCACTTTTGCCTATATTTTTTACGAATTTTACGGGTATGTACAATTTGTCAATGGGCGGAACTTCCATAATAATTATGGTCGGTGTAGCACTCGAGACAGTCAAAATGCTGGAGTCTCAGCTCATGATGAGACACTATAAGGGCTTCTTGGGATAATAAATATTATTAATTAAAATAAAATTAATAAAAAATTAAGTTGATAAGCGGTTTGAGAATAATTTGATTTTGTGTTACAATATTATGATATAAGAAATAATCACACGGGTTATTATTTATTCAGGACAAAAATAGTATAATAACTCAGTGTGATGATTAAGAGTAAAATAAATATTTGATAAGGAGTTGGGACGATGAATATAGTACTTTTGGGAGCACCAGGCGCAGGAAAAGGTACGCAAGCTGGAATAATTTCCGGTTTGTTTAAAATACCTACGATTTCGACGGGTGATATTATTAGAGAAGCATTAAAAAATGGTACAGAAATGGGTTTGAAAGCTAAGTCTTATATTGACAAAGGGCATCTAGTCCCAGATGAAGTTGTAATTGGAATTGTAACGCAAAGAATTGGTCAAGAAGATTGTAAAAATGGTTTTATTCTTGACGGATTTCCTAGAACTATTGCTCAAGCCGAAGCGCTAGATAAATCTGGAATTAAAATTGACTCGGTACTTGACATAGAAGTTGATGATGAGTTAATATATAACAGAATGTCTGGGCGCCGCATCTGCGAGAAGTGTAATAAAGTATATAATATTTACACTGACATGAAGCCTAAAACAGACGGTAAATGTGATATTTGCGCAGGTGCCCTTATTCAACGTATGGATGACAATTTAGACACGGTTAAAGAAAGATTAAAAGTGTACTATAATCAAACTCATGTGTTGAAAAAGTATTATGACAAGTTAAATTTACGTGTTTCTATAGATGGTTCAAAACCGCTAAAAGAAATCACAGAAAATGTATTGGAAGCGTTAAATAAAAAGTCATGATAATTTTAAAAAACAGTAAAGAATTGAAGATCATGCAAGAAGCAGGTAAAATAGCCGCTAGAGCTTTAAAACTTGCTGGCGAAGCAGTGGAGCCTGGGGTTAGTACCAAAGAGATTGATAATGTAGTGAAAAAGTATATTAAATCTCAAGGTGCGGTGCCGTCATTTTTGGGGTATAATGATTTTCCTGCGAGTACATGTATTTCTTTGAATAATGAGGTCATCCATGGCATACCAAGTTCGAGTCGTATAATAAAAAGCGGCGATATAGTGAGTATAGACGTAGGTGCGTATTTTAATAGTTATCACAGTGATAATGCACATACATATGCTTGCGGGGATATATCACAAGAAAATTTGAATTTATTAAGATTTACCAAAGAAAGTTTGTACGAAGGTATAAAAATGTGTAAAATTAATAATAGAATTGGTGATATAGGTAATACAATAGAACAGTATGTCAAAGGGCGTGGTTACTCGGTCGTGCGAGATTTCGTAGGTCATGGAGTAGGCACGGAGTTACATGAAGAGCCATCGGTTCCAAATTTTGGAGTTCCCGGTCATGGAGCGAGGTTAAGTTTCGGAATGACTATTGCGATAGAGCCAATGGTAAATATGGGAACGTGTGAAATAAAAGTTTTAGACGATGGTTGGACTGTTGTCACTAATGATGGCAAAAATTCTGCACATTTTGAGCACACTGTTGCGATAACAGACAGCGGAACTGTTATTTTGACAGATCCGGGCTGAGGCGGTTTTTGATTTATGGAGTTGAAAATAGGTTCGGTTGTGTGGGTAAAGTCCGGACACGATAAATTGAGTTTTCAAGTAGTAATAAATATTATAAGTGATAAATATAAAAATAAGTGTTTGTTATTATGTGACGGTAGAAATCATAAGCTTGAGAAGCCCAAGAAAAAAAATTTGATTCACGTTAATTTGACTAATACTGTTCTGGATGAGAGTTCTATGGTGAGCGACAAATCGATAAGATTAGCTCTAAGACCGTTTTATGACAATAATAAATAAAATTTTGATTAAAATAAAAAATAAAAAGGTGGTGGAGTGTACTAAATTTATTAATATTTAATGGTTTTATTTTTAAATTTTAGTTAAATTTAGTGAAAAAATATGTCAAAAGAAGAAGGTTTAGAAGTAGAAGGAACAGTAATTGAAGTATTACCGAATGCTATGTTTAATGTACAACTTGAGAACGGTAGTGTGATACTTGGTCATATTTCAGGCAAGCTCAGGATGAATTATATTAGGATTTTACAAGGTGATAAGGTTACTGTTGAAATTTCGCCGTATGATTTAACCAAAGGTAGAATTATTTGGCGTAGCAAAGACTCTGGTAAAATTAAAAATAAAGATTCTGAGGGTAATGATGTTAAAATTAATAGTAATTAAGATAATGACAAAAAAATATTTTAAATAGTAGTTTTAAAAATAATATGTAATAAATTTAGAGTATGGTGGGGAGAGAAGAAAAGTTATGAAAGTTAGACCATCGGTAAAAAAACAATGTGATAAGTGTAAGATAATCAAGAGACATGGGATTTTAAGAGTTATTTGCGAGAATCCTAAGCATAAACAAAGACAAGGTTAAAGTAAAACTATTTTTTGGAGGTGTATTTAGTACATGGCGCGTATATCAGGCGTAGATTTACCTAGAGACAAAAGAATTGAAATTGGTTTGACATATATTTATGGTATAGGTAAAACTTTTGCAAAAGAAATTATTAGTAAAACTGGCGTGAATCCGGATACGAGAGTTCGTGATTTAACCGAAGAAGATATATCTAAGTTGAGAACTTGTATTGACAAAGACTATAAAGTCGAAGGTGACTTAAGAAGTGAGATAGCTTTTAATATTAAAAGGCTTATCGAAATTGGTTGCTACAGGGGTATTAGACATAGAAAAGGGCTACCTGTGAGGGGACAAAGGTCCAAAACTAACGCGAGAACACGTAAAGGCCCGAAGAAGACAATGGCCAATAAAAAGAAATAAAAATAAAATTAGTAAAGGAGGAATATTGTAATGGCAGTACAGTCAGGTGCCAAAAAACCGACAACTCGTAGACGTCGCGATAGAAAAAATATAGAACGCGGCGCAGCGCACATAAAATCGACTTTTAATAATACAATAGTTACTATTACGGATATTCAGGGAAATTCTATATCATGGGCGAGCGCAGGTGGGCTAGGATTTAAAGGTTCGAAAAAATCTACACCGTTTGCTGCACAAGCTGCCGCAGAAACGGCTGCTAAGACAGCTATGGAGCATGGTTTGAAGACTGTGGAAGTATATGTTAAAGGGCCAGGATCAGGGCGTGAAGCGGCTATTAGAGCACTTCAAGCAGTAGGACTAGAAGTAAACATGATAAAAGATGTCACTCCTATTCCACATAATGGTTGTAGACCGCCAAAAAGACGTCGTGTTTAACATAAAATTAATATAGGAGGTGTAACAAAAACATGGCAAGATATACAGGTGCAGTATGCAGACTTTGTAGAAGAGAAGGGCAAAAATTATTTTTGAAGGGCGAAAGATGTTATACAGGAAAGTGTGCGATTACTAAAAGATCTTATGCTCCGGGGCAACACGGCCAAGGCAGGAAGAAGTACAGTGAGTATGGATTACAATTAAGAGCAAAACAAAAAGCTAGAAGATATTATGGAGTTCTAGAAAAGCAATTTTCGCATTATTTTGACTTAGCCACAAAAATGAAAGAGGGAAAGACCGGTGAAAATTTATTAAGTTTGCTAGAGTCTCGTTTGGATAATGTTATATACAGATTAGGCTGGGCAAGTTCTAGACCTGAAGCAAGGCAGTTGGTACTTCATAATCATTTTAGATTAAATAATCACAAAGTGAATATTCCGTCTATATTAATAAAGATCGGTGATGTGATTACTATAAATGATAATTCTAGAAGCAGTATTAAATTTAAAAGTATAATAGAGTCAGGTTCTTCAAGACCGGTTCCGAAGTGGCTCGAGCTTGATATTAATAAGCTTGAAGCTAAGAAGGTTTCTGAACCAGCGAGAGAAGACATAGATCTTGAAGTAGAGGAGACTTTGATTGTCGAGTTGTACTCCAAATAATAATATTTAATTTGTTTGTTTTTAAATAGTACTTAAGGAGGATTCGATGATAGAAATAGAGAAGCCGAGGATACGTGTGGCAGAAGTTTCCGAGGATGGGACTTACGGTAAATTTGTAGTAGAGCCGTTGGAAAGAGGTTTTGGGCCGACTTTGGGTAATAGTTTAAGGCGAGTGTTGTTATCATGTTTGCCGGGAGTTGCGGTAAAGTCCGTAAAAATAGATGGTGTATTGCATGAGTTTTCAACTATACCAGGAGTCAAGGAAGATGTTACAGAAATTATATTAAATATTAAAAATATTTTGGCGAAATTGTATTGTGACGAAGAGAAGACAGTAAGTATTTATGCAAAAGGTCCTTGTAATGTAACTTGTAAAAATATAGGTCATGACAGTGATGTTGAGATACTAAATCCTGATTGGCATATAGCTAGTTTGGGTCCGGATGCAGAGTTAAATATGGAGCTTGTTCTTGACAAAGGTCGCGGGTATGTTTCTGCAGATCGTAATAGAAAAAATATTCCGAACATAATAGGGCTTCTTCCGGTAGATTCTATATATAGTCCCGTCTCGAAAGTAAATTACCTAGTTGAGAATACACGTGTGGGAAATATGACCGATTATGACAAGTTGTCTTTGGAAGTTTGGACAAATGGTGTAATACAAGTAGAAGAAGCAGTTTCTATAGCGTCTAAGATATTGATTGAACATTTTAATTTGTTCTTAGAGCTTTCAGATGTAGCAGATAAAACTAATGTGTTAATGGAAGTTTCAAGAAATAAAGTAGCTAAAAATTTAGATATAAGTATAGACGAGTTAGAATTATCTGTTAGGTCGTATAATTGTCTAAAAAGAGCGGGGATTAGTACTGTTAGGGATTTAACTTCTAGAACTGAAGATGACATGATGAAAGTTAGGAATTTAGGTAGAAAATCTTTGGATGAGGTTATAGAAAAATTAAATGCCATGGGCCTTGATTTGGACAGGACAGTTCCACAGCAAAATCACGTTGCAGGGCAAATTCAGGATCAGTCGCAAGCACAGTTACAGCATAATAATTTGATTAGCGACGAGTACGACCCAGACGATGATGACTATTAATATAAAATTAATAAGACAAATAATTAAAATATGTTATAGTATAATATATAATTAATTGTTGTGTGTTTGTATGTATGATATTTTTGAGAGGGGGAAGTTGTAAGATGTCTAAGAGAAGGAAGCTCGGTAGGGCTACATCCCATAGAATAGCAATGTTGCGTGCTTTAGTTACATTTTTGTTTGAAAACGGAAAAATTGAAACTACGGTAACACGTGCAAAAGAAGTAAGAAGTCTTGCAGAAAAATTTATTACTATAGCGAAAGTAAATAATTTGCACAATAAAAGAATGGTATTTTCTTTTGTTACCAAAAAAGAAGTTACACGGAAATTGTTTGACGAAGTGGCTCCGAAGTACACAGATAGAAATGGTGGTTACACTAGGATTACAAAGCTCGGGCCAAGACGTGGAGACGCTGCGGAAATGGCACTTCTGGAAATTATATAATTTAAATAATTTTGTTGTTCATGTGTAACTATTGTATATATTATATTGTTTATATTTTATAATTATAAATAGTTATAACATGAACTAATTTTTGTATTTTTTAATAAAATTTGAAAATTATAAAATAACAGGAAGGTAGGAAGTATAGTAAGTATGGATTTGATGACGTATGTCTCAGCAGGATCCTTAATAGCGCTGATTTTTGCGTATATGATGTTTGTTAGAGTGAGAAATCATTCTGAAGGAACTGAAGAGATGATAAAAATCGCTGGGAACATAAGAAAAGGTGCTGATGCATATTTAAAAAGACAATATAAAGGCGTAGGACTGTTTTTCTCGGTAATATTTTTGATTTTATTTTTGCTTTCGGTTACGGGATATTTAAATAAATTTGTACCATTTGCGTTTTTGACTGGTGGATTTTTCTCAGGATTGTCTGGATTTATAGGTATGAAAACGGCAACAATGGCGAACAGTAGAACAGCGTGTGCTGCTCAGAAAAGTTTGAACCAGGGATTGAGGGTAGCTTTTTCGGCTGGGTCTGTGATGGGATTTGTAGTGGTAGGTCTAGGGCTTTTAGATTTATCTATGTGGTACTTTTTTTTGAGATATTGGTACACGAATGTGGATGTTATTACTAACGAATCTCTTATGATCCAAAATATTACTTCTAATATGTTGACTTTTGGAATGGGTGCTTCTTGTATGGCACTTTTCGCGCGTGTCGGCGGTGGAATTTTTACGAAAGCTGCGGATGTGGGTGCAGATTTAGTGGGGAAGATCGAAGCTGGAATTCCAGAAGATGACCCAAGAAATCCGGCGGTTATAGCGGATAATGTAGGCGATAATGTGGGTGATGTGGCCGGAATGGGTGCAGACTTATATGAGTCTTATGTTGGTTCGATAGTTTCGACAAGTGCATTGGCTGTTAGTGCGGGACTTGGCATGAAAGGCATGGCAGTTCCGATGTTAATAGCAGCTTTGGGGGTGGTAGCTTCTATATTTGGAACGTTTTTTGTTAGAACTCAAGAAAAAGCAAATCAAAAAATGTTATTAAAATCTTTAAGAACCGGTACATATATAAGTGCACTTGTAATAGCAATTATTTCGTATTTTGTCATAAATTTTTTGTTGCCAAGATATATGGGCGTGTTTTGCGGTGTTCTAGCAGGATTAATATCGGGTATTTTAATCGGTTTTACGACTGAGTATTACACTTCTGATACGTATAAACCTACAAGAGAATTATCCAAAACTTCAGAGACAGGTCCAGCTACAGTAATAATAGGCGGACTTTCGCTCGGAATGAGTTCAACGGTATGGCCAGTGATTATAGTAGGAGCTACGGTTTTAGTGAGTTTCTTCGCTTGCGGTGGAGATATCTCAAACACTCTAAGTTTTAATAGAGGATTATATGGAATCGGCGTTGCAGCAGTGAGCATGTTGTCAACGTTGGGAATTACTCTCGCAACTGATGCTTACGGTCCTATTGCGGACAATGCCGGTGGAATTGCAGAAATGGCTGGCTTGGGCGAAGAAGTTCGCGAAAGAACAGACGCTTTAGACTCTCTTGGGAATACAACAGCTGCAACAGGTAAGGGATTTGCTATAGGTTCGGCGGCTCTGACGGCTTTGGCGCTTATCGCGGCGTATATTTCTGAGATTAAAACTTTGGCACCAAACATGACTTTTGACTTGAGCATAACCAACCCGCCCGTTCTTGTAGGATTATTTATCGGTGCAATGATACCGTTTTTATTTGCAGCCCTTACTATGGACGCAGTTGGAAAAGCAGCTCAAAGTATAGTCCATGAAGTTCGTAGACAGTTTAAAAATATCAGTGGGTTGCTCGAAGGTACAGCAGAGCCAAACTATGGGTCTTGTGTAGATTTGTGTACAAAATCTTCTCAAAAACTTATGATTTTACCAGCAATTTTAGCAGTAATAGTCCCGATAGCGGTGGGTTTGATCTTAGGAGTCAACGGTGTGGCTGGATTTCTAGCTGGCACGACAATTACAGGATTTGTTTTAGCGGTCATGATGGCAAATTCAGGTGGAGCTTGGGATAACGCTAAAAAACATATCGAAGCAGGTAATTTTGGCGGCAAAGGCTCTGAAAATCACAAAGCGGCAGTCGTAGGAGATACCGTCGGAGATCCATTTAAAGATACTTCCGGGCCCGCTATTAACATATTAATTAAATTAACTTCTATGGTCGCTATAGTGTTCGCAGGTTTAACAGTAGCATTTCATGTTTTTTAAAAATTAATTTAATATAAATCTTAATCAACATCTTGATATTTGTTTTTAAATATTTTAGATGTTGAATTTTTTTGTTTTGTATGACGTAAAAATTTGTAGTTTTTATTTGTATATTTTCTATAAATTTTATAAACATTCTTGACAAGTTATATATATATATAATGTTCCTAGCACTAACTTAAAGAACGTGCTGGGATTTTTATTTGATTGAATATTTTTTCAGAGAGGAATGATGTAAATGCCTAACGATGATAATAATGATGATAATAATGAATTGGATGCTTTTTGGGATTATGTATTTTTTGACCAAACTGGTAAACCACGAAAACCAGGTGAAGCTATGGTGCAAATAGCTAGAATAGTTATAAGATACAAAAAAAATAATGCCATCAAACAAGAAGGTTTAAAACTAGAATCAAATAAAAAAGATAACCCAAATTGGAGTAAAGACAGTTCTCGGTTTAATATGGCATATAAACAATTCAAAGATACTTATAAAAATGGAGTTAATCAACCCCCATTAAATAATATCACCGATGAATGTGACTTAAAGAAGTGTACAAAAAACGTCCAGAAGTTTATTTCAATGGAATATAATGATAAAATACAAAACAAAGCATCAAAAAAAGGCAAAAAAATAGATAAAAAGAAGCTGTTTATGGGCAAAAAAGGTAATATAGAGTTGCGTGCGACAAATAATGATTTTGTAAAATTTCTTAATAAACATAATGCAAATAGACCTGATTTTATATTACCCAGTATTAGTAACGTTGAAAAAAAAGATGGAAACAATGCATATAAAAACGCCAATAATATTGAAAAAGAAGCTGCAAAAACAACTGTTAAAAAAGCCGTGAAATCTAAAGAAAGACGTAAACGTGGAACAAGAACAGAACGTTTTTTGCATGGGACTAAAAAAGTTCTTAAATCTCCTGTACGTTTATTAAAACATTTTAAAAAACGTTCGACATTGAAAAAAGAAAGTTCTGAGCGTTCAAACAATGATGATAACTTGAACCAAACATTAGATCCAAAAAACACCATGATAAATACAGACGAAGCAGAGCGCAAGCGTAAGGAAGCAGAGAAAGCGGCAGCAGAGGAGCGCAAGCGTAAGGAAGCAGAGACAACGGCAGAAGAGGAGCGCAAGCGTAAGGAAGAAGAGGAAGCAGAGCGCAAGCGTAAGGAAGCAGAGAAAGCGGCAGCAGAGGAGCGCAAGCGTAAGGAAGCAGAGACAACGGCAGAAGAGGAGCGCAAGCGTAAGGAAGAAGAGGAAGCAAAGAAGAAGGCTACAGAAGAAGAGGTGACACAAGAATTAAACAACTACCTAGACTTACTTAATAAAGCCAGTGTATCTATTAAAAAAATTATAGATTTATATAGAGAATTCCAAAAATTTGTTAAAGGACGTTTAAATACTTCTGGTGATCGTTTTTTGAATAAAGCTAGAGAACAACTTAATGAAAAAATTAAAAGCACAAAGATAATGAAAGAAGCTGATTATACAATTCTAGAACAAAACAAAGATTGTATCGATGAAGGTACTTTGTATACAGTTAAAACACAATCGTCGGAATATTTATATAAACTATTCAATCAATATGATCATGAAATAGTAGATTTAAGTACGAAAATAAAAAATATAAATGAATATGTTGTTGTATATAAAAAACTTAAAGAATTTGCCGAATCAAACGAAAAGTTTATTGGTGGTATAGTACAAACCAAATTAAACAAAAGTGTTGATGAGATATTAAAAGAAAAAGAATTAACATCTGACAAAAAATTAGACTTAGAAAAGGATATCGAGGCAAATATTTGTACACGTGAGCCATTTAATGAACAGGTTTTAGTTTATACACAACTATATTCAGAAAGAAATATGTACGACATTAAAAGTTTAAAAAGTAGCATCAGTGAAATGACTCGTATTTACGAGGCACAAGATGCCAAACAACGTGGCGTATATAAAAAACGACTAAAAATATATTTATGTTATATGAAAAAGTATATCAAAGATGATGAAAAAATTGATGTGTCTAGTTATAATGCACAATTAGGCAAGGGCCCCGACAAAAATGTTAAAACTGTAATTTGCGATGTATTAAAATTGAATATATCACCAATACAAAAACTTCCGCATGTAAAGAAAAAAGAGTTTGAGGATGAATTTAATTATGCAATAGGTACAATTGATGTTAAGGAATTTGTATCAAGTGGCATGGACTCTGATGTTTGGTTTGATGACGTATGTAAATAAATATTTAGTTTTTTTCTGGAAAGAGCATAATTTTATGTATAGTGAATAAAATTATTTTCAGGAGGAAAAATTATGGTAGATATAGAGCAAGAAATAAAAAACATAGAGAAGTTAAACCCTGGAGAAATAGAGTTTTTGCAGGCTACGCGAGAAGTTTTAAAATCAGTAGAAATATTGTTAAATCAAGACGAAAAATATCAAAAAAATTGTATAATAAAACGGATCACTGAGCCTGATCGACAGATAAAGTTTAGGGTTTGCTGGAAAGATGACAGTGGGAATATTAATGTGAACAGGGGTTATAGAGTCCAGTTTAACAATACCCTGGGTCCGTACAAAGGCGGCCTCAGGTTTCATCCTAGCGTAAATATGAGCATTATTAAATTTCTAGCTTTTGAACAGATTTTTAAGAATGCTCTAACAGGATTACGTATAGGTGGCGGCAAAGGCGGTAGTGATTTTGACCCAAAAGACAAGAGTGACAATGAAATTATGAATTTTTGCCAGAGTTTTATGAATGAGTTGTATAGGCATATTGGCCCTGAGCGTGATATTCCTGCAGGAGATATAGGTGTTGGCGAGCGCGAAATTGGCTACTTGTTTGGGCAGTACAAAAAAATTAGAAATCTGTACGAACCTGGCGTTTTAACCGGTAAAGATATTTCGTACGGCGGTTCTCTTGCCAGGAAACAAGCTACGGGCTACGGTTTAGTGTATTTTACAGAAAACATATTAAAACATAATAATTTAGATATAAAATCCAAAAAAATATGTATTTCCGGCGCTGGAAATGTAGCTATATATGCCTGTGAAAAAGCGCAGCAACTTGGTGCACATGTAATTACTATGTCAGATTCTACAGGTTGGATATATGACCCCGACGGAATAAATTTAGATATTATTAAAAGTATCAAAGAAAAAAACAAATTAAGAATCAAAGAATATCAAAAACATAGACCAAACTCTAAATATTTTGACGGTAAATTTATGTGGGATATGCCGTGCGATATAGCTCTTCCGTGTGCCACTCAGAACGAATTAACTCAAGATTGTGTGAACAATATAATAAAAAATAAAGTTATTTTGTTAGCAGAAGGAGCAAATATGCCCGTAGACCCGAAATACATTAATTTGTTAATAAATAATAATATTTTGTTTGGCCCGGGGAAAGCTGCAAATGCTGGTGGAGTATCTGTTTCTGCGCTCGAAATGAGTCAAAACTCCATGGGTCTAAAATGGACTTTCGGAGAGGTAGATACCAGATTAAAAAATATTATGAGCAATATTTTTACAGATATTTCTAATACTTGTAAATTATATAATTTAAAAAATAATTATTTGTCTGGAGCTAATATATTAAGTTTTAAAAAAGTCGCTGATAGTATGATCAAACAGGGTGTTATTTAAGTTTTAGAACGAGTATTTATAAAGTATTACTGTTATTAAATATAATTTTAATAAGTATTGCCTTGACAAAAATTAATAGTTTATTATAATTATAATAGTTATGGTGTGATTTTTTTAGAGGTTTTGGTGATATTTATGAAAATTAGTGACAACTTTGATATTAATTTAGCTAAAATATTAGAGAAAGTTGTTTATGATAGTGACTTGTCTGAAAAGATAGAGTGTGCTGAAGATATAGAAGATATTTATAAAATTTGTAAGGAACTAGGATATAATCAAGATATTTGTAATTTTAAAAAACAAATAATGGAAATTGTTAATTGTGTCCAAGAGATTTCTGATGAAAATTTAGAAAAAGTTTCAGGTGGTAGAAGTAATCTGCAGAAGACGTGTGCTATTTTGTTAACCGCTGTTAATGTTGGTTCTCCATTCGCGAATGCGACTAACGCTTCTAATGGCCCTGTGCCTGTACAGAAACAAAAAAATGTTACAAAATTTGATGCAGTTTTGAGTAAAACGAATAATTATATCAGGCGTGGTTTTAAACAAATTAGTGAATTTGCTGGAAATAATCCCAAAACTACTGCTGGTGTTTCGTTGTTGTCTGTTGTGTCTGTACCTGCTTTTGTACTCCTTGCAAATAAAATTTTTCCCTGTATTGAAAACTCTATGGACGCTTCAGAAAACCGTGAAGAGCAGGTGAAAGAATTGTTTAAAAACTTTCACCGTATTTATGAAAACATTAATAAAAATCCAAGCCAGTATTATAATAAATCTGGGTGGGATTTTAATGCTATAAAACAAGATGAGGCTGTGCATAATTTTCTGAATTGCGCTAAATATATTGGTTTCAATGTTAGTATAGATATTTTCAATTTTTCTTCTTCTGATTCTGAGTGGAAATTGAACGCTGAAGAGGTTATTGGAGAGTTAAAACGTAGTACTGAAGATGCGCGTTTGAAAAGCGTTGTTGATGATTTGTTAAATAGAGATATTGAAAATATTAAAAAAATAAAAATTGATAGTAATTCGATTAAAGAAGCGGTTAAAGCAGAGCGCAAACGTAAGGAAGAAGAAGAGGAAGAAGAGCGCAAGGCTGAAGCAGAGCGCAAGCGTA
>CAYYWE010000011.1:0-16132 GCA_964475315.1 uncultured Eubacteriales bacterium | reverse complement strand
TTTTATTTATCTCTAAATTATTATATTCTAAGTAAATTGATATTTTTTTAATATTATTAATATTTAATTCACGTCTCAAATTCCTTATAGACTTAATTAAACACGTCAAAATACTAATTTGTTCTTCAGACTCATTATTTATATATTTTAAATTATAACTAGGAAAATCAGAAATTATTATATAATTTTTATTAAAATTTAGCCAAATTTTTTCTGTAATAAATGGCATAAACGGATGCAATAATTTCAAAATATTTTTTAGCACATACACTAATACACAATTTCTGTCACATAATTTAGAAAATTCTATATACCAGTCACAAAATTCATCCCACACAAAATCATATAATTTTTGTGCTGCTAAACCCAATTCAAACTTTTCTAAATCATTTATAACTTCCTGTGTGACTTTATTTAACCTACTTATAATCCATTTATCAATGTTATCACAGCTATTATAAAACTCTTCGAAATTATCTAAATTTAATTTATTTATATTATCACAACTGTTTAATTTTATAGTAATAAATCTCGCAGCATTCCAAATTTTATTTGCAAAATTTCTACAAGATTCCACTTTTTCTTCATAAAATCTTAAATCATTTCCCGGACTTGTACCCAAAACAATCGAAAACCTTAGAGCATCAGCGCCATATTTGTCAATAATTTCCAATGGATCTATACCATTACCCAAAGATTTCGACATTTTGCGACCTTGAGAATCCCTGACCAAACCATGAATTAAAACATGTTCAAACGGCGGTTTATCCATAATCTCCAAGGAAGAAAATATCATTTTTACGACCCAAAAAAATATAATATCATACCCTGTTACTAATACATTTGTAGGAAAATATTCGCACAAATCTTGAGTATTATCCGGCCAACCCAGACTCGAAAATGGCCACAACCCAGACGAAAACCACGTATCTAATGTGTCTTGCTCCATAATTAAATCTTCAGAATCACACTTTGTACAATTTTTGACATTATCTTCCGTAGAAACAATTATTTCTCCACATTTTTTACAGTACCAAACTGGTATTCTATGACCCCACCACAACTGTCTCGAAATACACC
Source organism: uncultured Eubacteriales bacterium (assembly GCA_964475315.1). Taxonomy (GTDB): domain Bacteria; phylum Bacillota; class Clostridia; order Oscillospirales; family Acutalibacteraceae; genus UMGS1491. The sequence goes on along the minus strand of CAYYWE010000011.1, from coordinate 15,052 downwards.
AATCTTTAATATTCTCCATCCAATGATAAAAAATCTTGCTAAATCTACTAGGAACAAATTTTATACTATTACTTCTTACAGATTCTACAGATTTTTTAGCCAAACCATCCATTTTTACAAACCATTGTGTAGAAATCCTAGGTTCTATCACAGTCGAACATCTGTAACAAGTACCTACATTATGTTTAAGTTCTTCAATTTTTAAAATAAAATTATTATTTTCTAAATCTTTAACAATTTCTTTACGTACTTCATACCTATCAAGACCTACATATTTTTCATCAATCTCACCAACATTTTTGCTAAAAATACACGCTTTTTCATCAAAAATATTTATAATTGGCAAACTATGTCTTAAACCAACTTCAAAATCATTAAAATCATGTGCCGGAGTAATTTTTAAAACACCTGTTCCCATCTCTACATCTACGTACGAATCTCCAATTATGGGAATCTTTCTGTTTATTATTGGCACAATCACTTCTTTTCCAATTAAGTTTTTGTATCTTTCGTCATTTGGATTGACAGCTAGTGCAACATCTCCAAATATAGTTTCAGGTCTTGTAGTAGCTACCACAACATAATTATTAATATTATCTATGTTATTATTTAACTTATATTTTATATAATAAAAATTCCCAGGCTTCTCTTCAAAATTCACTTCTGAATCCGAAATAGAAGTCAAACATTTTGGACACCAATTTATAATTTTCTCTCCACGATAAATTAGCTTTTTTTTGTATAAATTAACAAAAAATTCTTTAACAGCTTTGGAACAGCCTACATCTAAAGTAAATCTTTCGCGCGACCAATCGCACGAAATCCCTAATTTTTTTAGCTGTCTTTTTATATTAGAACCGTACTTTTCTTTCCATTCCCACGCCAATTTTAAAAACTCATCACGTCCGAGTTCTTTTTTTGTTAAATTTTTCTCACGAAGTTTTTCAATAATCTTAGCTTCTGTCGCAATCGACGCATGGTCTGTACCAGGAATCCACAACATCGAATACCCGCTCATTCTCTTATATCTCGTAATAATATCCTGAATTGTATTATCAAGAGCATGACCCATATGTAAACTGCCGGTAATATTCGGCGGTGGCATTACTATAGTATATTTTTTATTAATATTATTATTTTTGTCTATTTTTTTTTCTATAGGTGCAAATAAATTATTACTTTCCCATAATTTGTATATTTCTTCTTCTGTTTCTTTATGACTATAAACTTTATTTAAATTTTTATTATCACACATAAAAATTTCTCCTTGATTTCAAAAATACAAAAATATTATTATAATAAATTTATAATATTTTTCAATTCTTCTAATCCATCGCCTGTTTTTACAGAAAAAAATATTTTCGGTATATTTTTGTATTTTTCCAATTCTTGATTTATATTTTCTTTACGAGTCAAATATTCTGTTTTATTTAATTTATCAGATTTAGAAAAAATTATTATAAAATTATAGTTTTTTTGGTACAAATAATCTAACATCTGAAGATCTAATTTTGTTGCTGGATGTCTTATATCTATAATCTGCACAAATAATTTTATATTTTTACTAATATCAAAATAAGTATTTACCAAACTTGCCCATCTTAATTTTTCTTGTTTTGATACTTTTGCATAACCATAACCTGGCAAGTCCACAAATCTTATGTTATCAACCTGATACAAATTCAAATTTGCAGTCTTACCGGGTTTAGTACTAACTTTTGCAATAGATTTTTTGTTCAAAATTTTATTTATCAAAGAAGACTTTCCGACATTTGATTTGCCGGAAAATACTATCTCTGGAACATTATTTTTAAAAATCTCAAACTGTTTTATATCACCAATAGAAGTTATAAAACTAGATTTGTTAAAATTCAACATATTTTTTTGTTTTTATTTCTTTCTTATTAATTAATATTTTATTATTTATAATTTTTTATTAACAAGTGCATACTTAAAAACTGTATCCAAATTATCAGCCATAACGAAATTTATAGACTTTTTGACTACTTCATCTATTTTTTCTAAATCACTTTCGTTATCAGCTGGGATAATCACAGTCTTGACACCTTCTTTATATGCCGCCATAGCTTTTTCTTTTAGTCCACCTATGGGCAAAACTTTCCCCTTGAGTGTAACCTCACCGGTCATTGCGACACTCTTGTAAGCTGGAGTTTTACTCAAAGCTGAAACAAGCGCTGTCGTCATAGTTACACCCGCCGACGGGCCATCTTTCGGAACTGCTCCTTCCGGTGCATGTATATGAATATCCAAATCTTTGTAAAAATTCTGTCTTATTCCCAATTTTTTGCAGTTACTTCTTATATAACTCACAGCTATCTGTGCAGACTCTTTCATTACATCGCCCAAAGATCCAGTAACTTGAACCTTCCCTTTGCCCTTCATAAGTGCAACTTCTATCGGCAGCGACTCTCCACCAACCGATGTCCAAGCTAGACCATTTACAACTCCGATTTGATTTTCGTCCTGTAAGCTGTCTTTTTTATATTTCTCTGGGCCTAATATATTCTTCAAATTATTGTCGTCTATTTTAACACTTTTAGCTTCTCCGGACACTATTTTTTTGGCCACTTTTCTCATCACGGAAACTATTTTTCTCTCTAACTCACGTACACCTGCTTCTTTTGTATAATTTTCTATTATTTTTCTCAAAGCATCGTCTGATATAGACAAATTTCTCTTATTTAAACCATGCTTCTTCAGCAATTTAGACACAAGATGTTCTTTAGCTATCATAAATTTTTCTTCATAAGTATAACTATATAAATCTATAATTTCAAGTCTGTCATACAACGGTCCCGGTATAGAACTCTTATCATTAGCTGTAACTATAAACATAACTTTGCTCAAATCAAACGGTACACCCAAATACCTGTCATGAAATTCAGAATTTTGTTCAGGATCTAGTACTTCCAATAAAGCTGACGCCGGATCGCCTTTATAATCTTTAGATAATTTATCTATTTCGTCCAATAAAATCAACGGATTATTAGATTTTACTTGACTTAAAGAAGTAATAATTCTACCCGGCAAAGCACCAACATAAGTCTTTCTATGACCCCTGATCTCGCTCTCATCATTAATACCACCAAGAGAAATTCTAATGAACTTTTTGCCCATCGCTTTAGCTAAAGACTTTGCAATTGAAGTCTTTCCTACACCCGGCGGCCCAGATAAACATATCACCTGACCTTTGACATCTGGAGCTAACTTTTTAACAGCCAAGAATTCTAGTATTCTTTCTTTGACATCTGTCAAACCAAAATGATTTTTATCCAAAATTTTTTGTGCTTTAGGAATATCTATAATATCTTTTGTAGATTTATTCCACGGCAAAGAAAAACACAAATCTAAATAACTTCTTTGTATGTGAGCTTCTGGCGAAGAACTAGGAGTCTTTGCAAAAGTATCACACTCTTTCGCAAGTTTTTCGTAAGTTTCATCTGGTATTTCAAGCTGATCAAGTTTTTCTCTGTAATCTTCAGCTTCACTTGCTGGATCTGCTTCATCCCCGAGTTCCTGTGAAATAGCACGTATCTGCTCTTTCAAGAAATATTCTTTTTGACTTTTGTCTACATTTTCTTGAATTTTATATGCTATATCGTGCTCACACTTTAAAATCTCATTTTCTTCAGTTAAAGTAATTATTAGTTTCTGTAATCTAGTTAAAGCATTAGTTTCTTCGAGTAAACTTTGTTTATCTTCAAAATCTATGTTTATATTTGCAAGTATATAATCTGCTGTTTTGGATAAACTTGTTTGTGTGAACATAGACTCTGATAATTCACTTGGAGTCCTGGCTGACAATTTCATATATTCAGCAAAAATTTCTCTGGATTTACGTATCAAAGCCTCACTAAATACGTCTCGTTCTGGCTCCCTTGATTTTATTTCCAAAACTTTTGCTTTTAACATTTTTTTAGTTTGTATAAATTCCGTAATTTGTGCGCGAGAAACACCTTCAACTAGTACTCGTACACCGTCACCTGTTTGTTTTAAAATCTGTCTAACTTTTGAAATAACCCCAAAAGAATAAACATCTGACAAATCAGGAGTATCTTCACTAGGATCTTTTTGTGCAATCAGCATAATATTACTATCTGTTCTCATACACTCTTCTATAGCAAGTATAGAATTCCTTCTGCTTACATCAAAATGTAACACTATTTCTGGGAACATCACAAAACCTCGGAGCATTACTACCGGTAAAATTTGTTCCTGAACGTCTATATCATCTAATACATCACTATTTATATTACTATTATCTTCATTATTAATACTATTCAAATTAACATTTTTTTTGTTATCTACCATATCTAATCAACTCCTTCTGAGTCGCTCACTAAAACGTATACCTAGGTACTTTTATCATTATTCTTAATATTTTTATTACTTGTATTAATAGCTGTAAAATTATCAACATCAACAGAAATATAAACTGGAGTTCTTAATTTATCATAAACATATTCAGGCTCTTTAGTTTTATTAATTACATTATCATCTATAATTACTTTTTCGATACTATAATCTGATGGCACATCAAACATAATTTTCTGTAGAGTATCTTCCATTATAGACCTAAGCCCCCTAGCGCCTATATTTCTTTTTATAGCACGTCGTGCTATTGACCTAACAGCCGAATCTGTAAATTCAAGTTTTACTTTATCTAATTCAAAAAGCCTCTGATATTGTTTAATAAGCGAATTTTTTGGTTCTACTAATATTTTCACTAAAGAATCTTCGTCTAAACCCTGCAAAGAAGATATTATAGGCAATCTTCCTACTAATTCAGGTATTAAACCAAATTTTACCAAATCATGTGGCACTGCCTTGCTCATCCAGTCTGTTTTATCTAGTTCTTTTCTAGATTTCACATCAGCCCCAAATCCTATAGAAGAAGTATTTACTCTTTTTTCTATTATTTTTTCAAGGCCATCAAAAGCTCCACCACATATAAATAATATATTCGAAGTGTCTACTTCTATAAAATCTTGTTGCGGATGTTTTCTACCGCCCTTAGGTGGCACAGACGAAATAGTACCTTCTATCATTTTTAGTAAAGCTTGTTGTACACCTTCTCCACTGACATCACGTGTTATAGAAGCATTTTCAGATTTACGTGCGATTTTGTCTATTTCGTCTACATAAATTATTCCGCGTTCTGCTCTTTCTACATCATAATCAGCAGCCTGTATTAATCTTAATAATATATTTTCTACGTCTTCGCCTACGTATCCAGCTTCAGTCAAAGTCGTAGCATCCGCTATTGCAAACGGAACATCTAGTATTTTAGCTAAAGTTTGCGCTAGTAAAGTCTTTCCTACACCAGTAGGCCCAAGTAACAAAATATTACTTTTTTTTAACTCTACATCACTTGTTGAATCTTGTCCAAAAAAAATCCTTTTATAGTGATTATAAACCGCTACCGAAAGTGCAACTTTAGCCCTGTCTTGCCCTATTACATAATCATCTAAATATTTTTTTATTTCATGTGGTTTTGGTAATACTTTAGGTTCAGATTTTTTTGGCTTAGGAACAGATTCTTTACCAAATTTTATTTTACTAAATCTCTCAAAACCAGGTAATTTTTCTGATTTATCAATTTTCTTACGCTCAGTATAAAAAGTCGAATCTGGTTCACCGTCTAGAATATTAACGCATAAGTCTATACATTCGTCACATATGCATACTCCTGGACCAGCTATAATTTTATCCGCCTCTTCCTGTGGTTTCCCACAAAACGAACAACATAATGGTCTACCAGTAGTTGTTCCGCTGTTACTCATATAAAACCACCTATTTCTAATTTATATTTTTTAAATCTTAGCCTTTTCCTCGTCTTTTTTTACCTCAGGCTCTCCAGCCCTATTATACAAAACTTTGTCTATTAAACCATAACTTAGAGCTTCTGTAGCACTCATAAAATTATCTCTTTCAGTATCACTAGCTATTCTATCAACAGATTGTCCTGTTCTCTCAGCTAAAATTTTGTTTAATTTTTCTTTAGTTTTTAAAATATGCTGAGCGTGTATATTAATATCCGTTGCTTGACCTTTAGCCCCACCACTAGGTTGATGTATCATAATTTCACTATTAGGCAAAGCATATCTCTTACCTTTGGTCCCCGCTGCCAATAAAAAAGCACCCATACTTGCAGCCAGTCCCATACATATAGTCGATACATCACATTTAATATAATTTATAGTGTCAAAAATTGCAAGCCCATCACTTACGGACCCCCCTGGACTATTAATATACAAATTAATATCTTTTTCTGAATCTTGACCTTCTAAATACAACAATTGAGCTACTACTAATCCAGCGCTAACAGAATTAACTTCTTCGTTTAACATTATAATTCTATCATTTAATAACCTAGAAAAAATATCATATGATCTTTCCCCACGCCCTGTTTGCTCTACAACATACGGTATAAAACTATTATAATTACTATTCACTTTTTCTGAACCCATAATTATTAAAAAACCTCGATTCAAAACTTTAAATTAATATTTTTTAAATATACTAAAAACATACAATATATACTTATTCACCAAAAGCAATTTTCTTGATAAACTCACAAGTTTTATTGAATCTTAAATCCAACTTCATATTTTCTTCTGGAATAATTAATTTTATTCTTTTTGCATCAACATCAATTGACTCGGCCATTTTATTATATTCCTTATCTAGTTCTTCTTGTGTCACTTCTATATTTTCAAGTTCCATAATTTTTTTAATAGCTAATTCGTACATAATTTTTTTAACAGCTACAGGTCTATAATCTTCTAGTATTTTCTTTACGTCTATATTTAAGCAATTTACATAAGTATCTAAATCCAGACCACGTTTTTTCAGATCTTTATTTAAAATTTCCAGATATTTTTTATTTTCAATCCTAATTAAAGCTTCCGGAATTTCTGATTTTGTAATTTTTACAAGTTCGTCGGTAAGTTCTTCCATTTTTTTAACCTCGAACTTGTGTTTTTTGTGATCTAAAATTTTAATTTTTAAATCTTCTTTAAATTCCTCAAGAGTATTAAACCCACTAATATCTTTAACAAATTCGTCATCTATTACAGGTAACTCTTTTTTCTGTAATTTATTTATTTTTATATTAAATATAGCATCTTTGCCCGCTAAATCTTGAACATGATAATTTTCTGGAAACTTAACTTGTATATCAAATCTCTCACCAATTTTATGACCAACTATTTGATCCTCAAAACCATGTATAAATTCACCAGAACCTATAGTCAACTCAAAATCTTCAGCTGTGCCGCCCGGAAATTCTTTGCCTTCTACTTTGCCGCAAAAATCCATATTAACTACATCTTTATTTTCAACTAAACTATTTTCGTCTTCAACACTAATTAATCTCGCGTTTTGATCCTGAGTTCTTTCTAGTTCTAATTTAATATCTTCTTCAGTTACTTCATTAGGAACATTATTTTCAATCCTAATAGACTTATAATCTCCTATTTCAACTTCAGGCATTACAGTAACTTTTATTTTAAATACCAAACCTTCTGTTTTGTCCAATTTAACTAATTCAAAATCAATTTTGTCATCTATAATTTCTATACCAGCTCTTTTGCCAGCTTCCTCCACAGTCTCCGGATATATCTCATTAATAGCATCTTCATAAAAAACGCCTTCACCATAATATTTTTCAACAAATTTCTTAGGCGCTTTACCTTTTCTGAATCCCGGTACGTTATACTTATATTTCTTTTTACTAAAAGCCTTATCTACAGCTTTCTCAAATTCTTCAGGTGAAACTTCTATCTCAAGTTCATACCTATTTGTGTCCACCTTACTCGATGATTTTAAATTCATATTTTTTAACCATCCTTTCAATTTTTAAATATAAACATAAAAATAAATATTTAAAACTAGAATTTAATTTTTTATTTTTTAAAAAACTTTTATTGGACAAAAATTTATATAATCACATGATATTAACTTTAAATTTATGCCCCTATATTCACCCTCAACAACACGCTGTGTAGCAGTGTTCCCGTGAACATGTCCATAGTAACATTTTTTAACTTTTTTTTCAATTAAAATATTTACAATTTCTTTTGATTCATATTTTCCATGTACCGGCGGATAATGTAAAAAAACTATGGGCTCCAATTTTTTTTCTTTACAATCTTCCAAAGATCTTTCTAATCTAGCTACCTCTCGAGCATAAATTTTTTTATCATTATCTGTCTCCGGCCTGTACATCCAACCTCTTGTGCCACACACACAATAATTTTCTATCTCATACGAACAATTATGTAACAAATACATATTAATAAAATTATTTTTTTCAAAAAAATTTTTTATTTTATTAACAGTACTCCACCAAAAATCATGATTTCCCCGTAAAATTATTTTTTTTCCAGGTAATTTATTCAAAAACTCAAAATCTTCATAAGACTCTTCTAATCTCAAAGCCCATGAAATATCCCCTGCTATCACAACAGTATCTTCAGGCAAAACCTTTTCTGTCCAGTTTTTTTCTAACTTACTTAAATAATCACTCCAACCCGAAAAAATCTCCATAGTCTTATTTTTATTACCTAGACACAAATGTAAATCCGATATACCATATATTCCCATTTGTTCTCCTGACTTATAATTTTTTTATTTTAAATTTTTAATCATAAAATCTCCAGAATTACTAAAAAATATTTTATTTAATAAACTTTCTTTATAATTTTTAACTAAAAAATAATTATATAAATTTTCCATATATTCTATACCAGTAATATTTTCAACTAACTCACAGCCATCAAAATCACTACCAAAACTTAAATTATTTTCTCCTCCTAAACTCAAAAAATAATCAATATTTTTATAAATATCATCAAAATTATTTAAAAAATCTTTACAAAAATTTAATCCCAATAAACCATTCTTATCTCTAATAATCTCAAATTGCTCACGAGTAATATTTCTCTTGTGATCACAAATTTCTTTAGAATTACTATGACTAAATACTACACTTGTATCACTATCACAAATTTCTATAACATCATAAAATAATTTTTCACTAGCATGTGACAAATCTATTATAATATTACTTTTTTCTAATTCTTTAACTAATTTTTTGCCAAAACTACTTAAGCCCATGGAGTTTTCTACTTCTGCTCCATCACCTAACTCATTGCTTCCATTCCAAGTAAGAGTAATCATTTTGACTCCTAAATCACTTAAATATTTAACTTTTTCTAAATAATTATTTTTATTTAATAACCTAGAATTTTCCATGCTTAATATTACACCAGTTTTATCAAATTTTTCTAAATTACTAAATTGTTTATAAATTTTTATATTATTTTTCTCGCACTCAAAAAAAAATCTATCTTTACATACCTCAAAAAAATCAAAATTATTTACATCATCAGGAATCCAAATCGCGCAACACAAAACAAATATATCATTATTTTTTATTCTAGAAAAATCAACGTGAAAATTATTATTACACATTCCTTGAAATTCTTCAACCATACGATATATCAAATCATTATGTAAATCAAAAAAATTCACTAATTTCTTCAGCTCCAAAACAATTTTTATAATAATTCAATTTACAAACAATATTATTATAATCTAATATTACTTCTGCTATATCAAATCTAGGCTGTTTATTAATCTCAAATTTACTTATATAATCATAATATGTCTTAATAATTTTATTTTGTTTTAACAAGTCTACAGAATATACCCCTCGACACATACTATTAAATTTTCTAGTTTTAACTTCTACAAATAAAATATATTTAATATTTTCACAAATTATATCTATTTCGCCATATTTACTATGATAATTTGTGCAAATTATATCACAGTTGTTCTTTTTTAAATATTCACAAACACAATCCTCTCCGTATTTTCCAATTTTCAACTTATTATTTTTGTTTATATTTGTACTCATAAAATATATAAATATTATATCTTGCTTAAAATTTTATTCAAAAAGCTTTTCCTATGTATTTCACACATATTATATTTTTTGATCATATCTATATGTAATTTCTTACCATAGCCCTTGTGCTTTTCAAAATTATATTCAGGATAAATTTTAGACTGTTCTATCATATACCTATCCCTCGAGACCTTAGCAATTATCGAAGCGCACGCAATACTATGTGACAAACTATCGCCTTTTATTATGCACTCTAACTCTTTATTTTTGATATCCGGCGCATTGTTACCGTCTATTAAAATTATATTTATTTTTTTGTTTAATTTTTGTTCCAAATTTTCTATAGCCCTAGTCATAGCCAAATGAGTCGCACGTAAAATATTAATCTCGTCTATTTCTTTACTATTTGCAATACCAATCCCATATCCTACACATTTTTCGATTATTAGATCATACATTTTATCTCTTTTTTTACTCGTCATTTTTTTTGAGTCATTTACGCCATCAAGTGTCAACCCCCTCGGCATCACCACAGCCGCCGCGTATACATCACCAGCCAATGGTCCACGCCCAGCTTCGTCTACTCCACAAATTAAAATTTCTTCGTTGCTATATTTATCATAATATTTATTTTCATAAACTAACCAATCCATATTTTCTAATCCTACTTATTTTATTAATATATAATTAAATCAAATTTTACATATGTTTTTTACAAATTCTCCGGAAATTCCAACATGATTTTTCCTAATTTACCAGATCTAAACTCATCTAAAATCATCTCAGAGGTTCTCAAAATGTCCACTTCTCCACCGGAGCTTAAAATATTTCGAGACTTTCCAATCAAATATATTATCTCATACGAATCTAAATCTTGTATATTTTTATCTAAATTGTATCTAGAAATTAGTAAATTTGCACAAATATTTTTGAGTTTTTTCACCAATTCAGACACTAAACTTTCCGTATCCAAAATACTATCTTTAATAGCACCCGTAAAAGCTAAATTATTCGAAACCGTGTTACTTTCAAGCTTCGGCGCCAAAACCCCAGGCGTATCCAGAATTTCGATACTATTATTCACCGTAAACCACTGATTTTTCCGAGTTACACCAGGCTTATTTTCAACTTTTGCCTTAGAACTGCCTACCAATTTATTAATAAACGCAGATTTACCAGTATTTGGAACACCAATTACCATAACTCTAATTTTGCGACCTATCATACCTTTTAATTTCCATTTTAATAATTTTTCACTCATAACTTCTTTTACTTTATTCACAAAAAAAACTATATTTTTGCTATTTTTTATACTAAATAAAACAAATTTTATATTATTTTTCTTATAATAACTCACCCACAAATTTATGTCCTCATCAGACACTAAATCTGTTTTATTTAAAACCAAAATTCTAGTTTTATCACCGCAAATCTCGTTAAAATCACTGTTTCGACTCGAAAACGGTATTCTAGCGTCTACAACTTCTACTACTAAATCTACAAGTTTTAAATTTTCTTTAAGCTCACGTTTAGCTTTCGCCATATGCCCCGGAAACCAATTAATCATACTTTTATTATTTTCACTATTACTTAACACGTTAATAAATTCACCCCAATTTTTTTGTGATTTTTTAATATTTTTAATTTATTTTTTGTTTCAAATATCTTTCTTGCTCACTAAAAATACACCCACAATATTTTTGCACGTAAATTTTTCTCTCATGTGCTTCTTGTTGTCCTGCTCTAAAATATTCTCTAAAATCTCTGTACAAAAACTTAACTTCATATTTTTGTGATAAATTCACACAAATTTCTTTAATAAGCTCATGATTTTGATAAGGACTTATCAATAAACTCGTAGTAAAAAATCTATAATTATTCTTCTGCGCATATTTTACAGTATTTTCTAGACGAGTTTCGTAACATTTTTTACATCTATTATCAACACTAAAATTCGGATATACACCTACAATAAAATTTTTAATATTATACTCATCAATAATAACATAATTTATGTTGCTTTGCTCAGCAAAATTTATCAAATTTATTTTTCTGGTATTATACTCCGTCCACGGGTGAATATTTGGATTATACCAATATAAAACCGGACAAATCTCTTCGTTTTTTAGTACTTCTGCACACTTTATAACACATGGCGCACAACACGTGTGCACCAACACTTTTGTATTTTCCATAATTTTCTCCAAACTATTTTTTTATACTTTTTTGATAATTTTCAAAAGCTTGTTCAAATTTGTTTTCCTGCGCATAATAATATCTCTTGTTTTTTAGCTCCTCTGGCAAATATTGCTGTTCAACATAATGATTCGGAAAGTTATGCGGGTACAAATAATTCTTAATCTCTATAGACAAATTACACAAATGTTCAGGGGCATCATAAATTAAATTATTAGAAATGTCGCTCATGGCAGAATTTATTGCAAGATATGCAGAGTTTGATTTTGGTGACAACGCAACCAACAATACCGCATCCGCCAACGGAATCCGAGCTTCTGGCATTCCTACCTGCATCGCTATATCCACTAGTGACTTAACTTGACTGAAAATATTTGGGTTGGCAAGTCCGACGTCCTCACAAGCACAAACCATTAATCTTCTGCACGCTGATATTATCTCACCAACAGATAACAATCTCGCTAAATAATATATGCTCGCGTTTGGATCTGATCCTCTCAAAGACTTTTGAAACGCCGACAACAAATCATAATGTTCATCACCCGACTTATTATGATTTGTTAAATAATTTTTACTTAAATTTTTAATATTTTCACCATAAATTATGTTTTTTTGACCATTTTTAGTCTCCGACGAAATAAAACACAGCTCAAGTATATTAATAGATCTCCGAACGTCTCCACCTGAATTTTTGGCAATTTGACTAAAAATTTCTTCAGATATATTTATTTTTATGTTATTTTCTGTCTCTAAAAAAAACACAGCTCTTTTTAAATTCTTAATTATCTGTTCGTTAGAAACATGTTTAAATTCTAAAACGTGAGACCTACTCAGTATAGCCGGATACACATAAAAATACGGATTTTCAGTAGTCGAAGCAATTAAAGTTATTTTTCCATTTTCTATATATTCTAATAAAGTTTGCTGTTGCTTTTTGCTAAAATACTGTATCTCATCAAGATATATAATTATTCCGTTCGGCGCTATCACAGAACTTGCATCTTTTATTATACTTTTTATATCTGTAACTGTACAAGAAGTAGCATTTAATTTGAAAAATTTTTTGTTCGTTTTTCTAGAAATCACCATCGCCAAACTCGTCTTCCCGACGCCCGGTGGCCCATGCAAAATTATGTTTGGTAAAGAAGTGCTATCTAACAATCTCTCAAAAAAATTTCTCTCGCCAAATAGGTGCTCCTGACCCACCAGGTCATCTATCACATTAGGCCGCAATCTGTCTGCCAACGGTGAATTAATATTACTTGACACCTTTAAAACCATCTTTTATTTTATTCACAGGGTAACTTCTAGATAACACATTTTTTGCAACAATCTCAACTAACTCGTCATTTATCTCGCTCTGATCAATATTCATTTTACGCAACTCATTCCTAACCAATTTTTTTGAAAGTTTAGGTAATTCACTCCAAAATTTCTTTTCATCCTCTTCAGAACATTTCTCCTGTTTACCAATTTCATACATAAATTCTAGATAACTCAAAATTTCCCTATCTATCTCTTCACTACTTCCTTCCAGATCTTTAAAAACTTCTTTACAAGCATTTGCATTTTCACAATCTAGATCCTTTTTATAAAACCCTAAATCACAAAGAGCTTTAATCGAACCACGTTTCAGATTTATAAAACTAATTGTAAAGCCTCCTTTAGAGCTTGCTGCTTTCCAATATTCATCATTCAGTACTTTTGATACACCAAGCAAGATCTGTTTCTGTTGTTCTATATCTAAACGTTTAGGAATTATCAACTTAAATAAATTATCATATGACACTTTTTTACTGCCATCAACTTCTTCTTTCATAAAATCTAAAACTTCATAATATTTCAATCTCAAATTCATGGAACTCAAAAATTTTCCAACAGCATCATAAAAATCTCCCCACCCCATACTAAGACTCAAACCAGAAATAAATCCCAAAACTTGATCTGCATAATTCTCGTTTATATTTATGACTGCCCCAGCAAAAGCATTTTTTGCAAAATCAAAATCAATTTTTTTATAATTTGCCCATACATCAGGCTCATCGTTATATGCATCAGAACAGTAAAACAAGTCCATACATGTCGCTAATACGTACAACATTGGCTTTGAATCCTCATCAAAACTTGTCGCAGCACCTAAATATTCTGCTCTAGCTACTTTCCAATCTTCTAACGCTTGTTTATATTCAGAATTATTTTTCTCTATTTCACTCAACTTTATTATATTCGAATTATTATTTAGACCACATTTGGGGTCAACATTCGGTTCGATAATTTGTGAATCTTCTTCCTTCTCTTTTTTAGACGCGCCACCAGAAAAATACCACGCGCCAAACAAAATCAACGACACAACAACAGCTGGAATCGCAATCTTCGCTACTTTTTTATCATATTTGTTAACAACATAATCTTTATTTCGAGTTTTAAAATCTTTATTCTCTAAAACTTTAGAGTTAATACGTATATTCCCAAAATTAAAAACTGTCAAACTCAATAACAAAACAGCTTTAACACGCAACCTCAAGTTTTTTAAACTACATACCTTATTGTTCATATTTACATAACCTCTAATTTAAATATTGTCTATAAAAATATTATAACCAAACAAAATACTTTTGTCAATACTTTTACACAAAACAGTTATTCAACTTGTATTTGTTTTTTAGATAAATTTCTCGGCTGAACTACGCAATATGGTATTTGTGTAAACAAATTTGAATTCATAAATTTAAACTCTGGACTCACAAAATAATCTATAGATCTAGTAGCCGAGTTAATATTATCTAAAATCCCTTTATAATTTATATTTTTAATATGTAAATTTAGTATATAATAACAACAAATTATTTTAGCTTTTTGTGCATAAATCCACAAATAATTACTATATTTTTGATAAATACTTTTAGATTCAAAAAAATT
>CAYYWE010000010.1:0-16177 GCA_964475315.1 uncultured Eubacteriales bacterium | reverse complement strand
ATCTATAAAGAGTATATTAAATTACAAAATAAAATTAATTTTTATGATTTTAAAATAAAATATATACTCAATAAACTTAAAAAAATATGTATAAATAATTTATGCAAAGAATACAAAAAAATTAAAAGTAATTCTATTTATAAAAAATAAATTTGGTATTGACATATATTTTGTATTTATTTATACTAGATGCTATTGGGTGGATGAAAGTATAGGCGTGGAGAGTGAGAGAATATCTCACTCTTTTTTAGTTAAAACTACTAAAATTTTGGTCTCATAAACAAATATTTATCTATTAAACTCTACGATAAAATCAGGATTTTTAATATTTAGGCTAATCAAATTATTCTCCCTGTCAAAACGAGCCTCGTAGTTGTTATTGGTGTAAATTTTTTCACTTTCTTCTTGAGTTTGATATTTTAAATCATTGTTTTCACTATTTATCATATCAAAAAAGTCTATAATTTTTACAATACCAGAGTTTTCTACCATTGAATTTTCGATGAAATTTGCCTGCAGATCATTGTGAGAAATTTCATATTTGTTGTCTTTGCGGCAAATAGTAAAGTTTTCTAATCCTTGTGGTTCTATAAAATTCACTGTACAAATTCCTTCAGGTGTGTAAAAAAAATTACATTTATACTCTCTTTCACCACAAATTATTTTTATTTTTTTGTCAATAGGAAATTTTACATCTGGGAAATCATAGTTTAAATTTTTAGCACATCCTGATAAAAATATACTTAAAAACACACTAAAGGTTATATAAAACTTCGATAAAAATTTCGCCAAAATACCATCTCGCTAAAATTATTTTTATATTTTTTGCACCTGATAGCATATTTTTATTTTGTCAAGACAAAATTTATTACATTTTTTCTGTGCACACAACTATTGCACACGCATAACTGCTAGTGTGACTTAAGCTTACAGAAATCTCTAATTTTTTAAACTTTTCTTTAGTATTCCCTAACAAATTTATATATGGTTCGCCGGAATTTTTGTGTAGTATTTCTATCTCTCTTAAACATAATTTAAATATGCCCAGACCTACAGCTTTCGAAAAAGCTTCCTTTGCACAAAAGCTCGACGCCACACTTTGTACATGCTTTCGTTTTTTTGAAAAATTCAAAATTTCTGTTTCACTAAAAATTTTAAATAAAAACCTCGGATTTTTTATGCATTTTTGTATTCTTGGTATTTCTACTATATCTATTCCAGTTAAAATCATTTTAATCATCCATTTAATAAATATCAAAAACTATTTTTATACCAGTCTTTTATTCATGTTTTCTTATCAATTTGATAATTTTTTTAAATATTTTTCTCCACGTGACTTTATATCTGATTTTTTAGATATATTACATTGGATATAAACCAAAGACATTTTGTCGTAAAACTTAGCTATATTTTCAGAAAACTTATTTTGATTTTGCGCATCCTTCAAATCAGTTATATCAATATCGATAGGTCTAGTATTGCTTGAATTCAATTTTAAAAAATTGTCTAATATTTTTAATTTTTCTCAATGTCTTTTGTATTACTTATATTGTTATAGCAAGTTATCATACGTAAATTTAGCCTTTCTGTTCTACGTTTGCGATCTTCTTCTGAGTTTAATAATTTCGCAAAAGTTTCTGGACGTACTAACATGGAGTGGGGTAGCATCAAAACTAGCATTTTAGATAACTTAGAACTGCTACTAATTAATCACTTCAGTGCTTTTACTGATTTTAATTCTATTTTTTTTGCTATGCTTTCATTTTTGGATTTAGTTTTAGTACGTTTGTTTTTTGTTTTTGGTTTTGTGTTGTAGTGTCTAATCCAGACAAAGCGACTGTATTACTAGTATTTAACAATTGGGTTGTAATTAGTACTGGTGCTATAAATTTTTTTGTTATTTTTTTATGATTGTTTGCTCCCTAAAATTATTATACTAAATCTGTATATCATGTCTAAATTATAAAATCAAGTATGAATTATAAGTTTATAATTAATTTTAAATTATAAATTAAATAAATATTAAAGTCATTTTTGTGGATATTTTATAACTTGAAATATATTTGAGTACATGATTTAATTATTTGTAGTAGTTTATAGTGTTAAAAAAATAAATATGGAGGATTGTAGAATGTTCGAGAATCACAGGATATTTGAGACTCAGTTTGCAGACAGGAAATTGGAAATTCAGACAGGGAAATTCGCACAGTTATCGAGTGGTTCATGTTTGGTAAAATATGGTGATACGAGTGTTCACGTGGCGGTGACCGCTTCGGAAAAAGTTAGGGATGGGATTGACTTCTTCCCGTTGTCAGTTGATTTTGAAGAAAGATTATATTCGGTAGGAAAAATTCCGGGTTCTTTTTCTAAACGTGAAGGGAAGCCGTCGGAAAAAGCAGTACTGGCTTCTAGAGTGATTGATAGGTCAATTAGACCGTTGTTTCCGAAAGATTTGAAAAATGATGTTTGTGTTTCGTGTACGGTAATGTCTGTGGACGAAAATTGTTCGCCAGAAATTACTGCTATGATAGGAACTTCGGTGGCGCTGAGTATTTCAGATATCCCGTGGAATGGACCGATTTCGGGATGCAATGTAGGACTAATAAATAATAAATTAGTAATTAACCCGAGTTTAATACAAAAAGAAAAGTCTGACTTGTTTTTAACCGTAGCTTCAACAGAAAATTTAATTTCTATGATAGAAGCAGGAGCGAATCAGGTCCCTGATGAGATGGTGTATGACGGAATCTTATTGGCTCACGAAGAAAATAAAAAAATAATTGAATTTATAAAAAATATAAAATCACAAATTGGAAAAGAAAAGTTTGACTATGAAAAATTAGAAATTCCAGAAGAATTATTTAGCAATATAGAAAATTATGTTAAAAAAGAACTAGAAGCAGGCTTATATACTAGAAATAAAATCACACGAGATAATAATTTAAAATTAATTTATAGTAAAGTACACGAAGAATTCGATGAATATTGTTCAAATAATAATTACGAAGATACTAAAATAATAGACGAATGTGTTTATAAACTACAAAAAAAAATTGTTAGAAATTGGTTATTGAAAGAACACAAGAGAGTCGATGGTCGTAAATTGGACGAAATTCGAGAGTTAAATGCTCAAGTAAATTTGATTCCTAGGGTTCATGGTTCTGGATTGTTTACTCGTGGTCAAACTCAAGTTATGACTATATTGACTTTAGGGCCGATTAGTGATAAACAGTTATTAGATGGTATTGACAAAGAAGAATTCAAAAGATATATGCATCATTATAATTTTCCGTCGTATTCTGTCGGCGAAGCTAGATCGAGCCGAGGCCCGGGTAGACGTGAAATTGGTCACGGAGCGCTAGCAGAAAAAGCGTTGGCACCTGTTATTCCGGACGAAAATGAGTTTCCGTATGCTTTGAGATTGGTCTCCGAAGTTTTATCTTCGAATGGATCGACTTCTCAAGGTTCAGTTTGTGGTTCTACGCTGGCTCTTATGGACGGTGGTGTACCGATAAAAGCACCTGTTGCGGGGATTTCATGTGGTTTGGTATTCGAAGATGAAAATAATTGGGTTACGATGGTTGATATCCAGGGTATTGAAGATTTTTTTGGAGATATGGATTTTAAAGTTGCTGGTACTCATACTGGAATCACAGCAATTCAAATGGATATTAAAATTATGGGTTTAACACCTGAAATTATTAAAGAAGCTCTAAATAAAACTAAAATTGCACGTGAATATATATTAAATAATGTAATTTTAAAAGCTATTCCGAATTATAGAAAAAATCTTTCTGAATATGCTCCTAAAGTCGTGAGTGTTAAAGTTCCGGTTGACAAAATTCGTGAGATTATTGGTACGGGTGGCAAAGTTGTTCAAAAAATTTGTTCTGATTTTGACGTGAAAGTTGATATTGAAGAGAGTGGGGACGTATATATTTTAGGCGTTGATATTTCAAAATGTAGACAAGCCCTGGATTTTGTGAAAAATATTGTAAGAGATCCAGAGATTGGCGAAATATATACGGGAAAAGTCACAAGAATCACTGATTTCGGGGCGTTTATAGAGTTTGGTGGTGGAAAAGAAGGACTTTGTCATGTTTCCCAGATAGATTACAGAAGAATTGATCATGCAAGTGATGTCTTAAATGTTGGACAAGAAGTTCGCGTAAGAATTATAGAAATTGACTCAAAAGGCAGAATAAATCTGTCCATAAGAGAGGCTTAATTTTGTGTCAAAAATAAATTTTAATAAAAAATATATTATGTTTGTGTTGTTTATTTTTTTTACATTACTTGTGTTTGGACTTGGATTTTGCAAATTTATTTTAAATCAAAATAATAATATTAATAAAATTAAAGTTTCTATTGTGATTCCTGTATATAACACTGAAAAGTATTTAGATGCTTGTTTAGAAAGTGTTGAAAATCAGAGTTTAAAAGATATAGAAATAATTTGTATTAACGATGGTTCTACTGATAATTCACTTGAAATTTTAAATAAACATAAATTTAAAGATAATAGAATTAAAATAATAAATCAAGAAAATTCCGGTGTTTCTGCTGCTAGGAATGCTGGAATTAAAAATTCTACAGGTGAATATATTTTGTTTGTCGACTCGGATGATATAATTTTTAGTAATACGTGTGAAATAAATTATAATAATTCAAATAAATTTAACACAGATATAACACAATTTAATAATATTTCTTTTCAAAATGACACTGAAATAAATTATAATATTAGTTACGATAGTTCTAAAATAAATTTTTCAAAACGTAACAAACATGATAATCCGTTTTATAAATTAAATATAGAGGGTAGTGTTATTTGGAACAAACTATGGAACAGAGAATTTTTAATTAAAAATAATATATATTTTAAAGAAGGTGTTTCTCTTGGTGAAGATAGTCTATTTGATTGGATCGCTATTTCAGAAGCACGGAGAGTCCTAGAAGATGAAAATGTTTTTTATTGTTATAGAGTAGGCCGAGAAAATTCAGCTATGCAACAGTCTAATTTGATAAAAAAATTAAAAAATTATATGTTAATTACACAAAATTTATTTGATAATTATTATAGATTTTGTGATTTTAAAGACGGTGAACAGTGGTTTCTTAATTTAATATTTTGGTTAAATTATGATAATATTTTTAAACTCGAAAATAATGAAGATAAAGTTTATTTTGCACAAGAATTTGTGAATATTTTAGAACAAAACTTACAAAAAAATAATATAAAATTAAAACTAGAACATAGCAAAAAAATTGAAGATTTAAAAAATATAAAATAAAAACACAACAGAAAATTTGGACATTAGTCTCGTTTTTCTGTTATTTTTTATTTTTATTTTTATATTTAATTTTATTTATTTTTATAGTTAAAATATTATTATTTATAAAAATTTCTTTAATCATGATTGGTTTAGAAAATTCAGTGATTTGTGACAATGTTTCTTTTTCAATTTCTTTTTTGTATAAATTTAACACTTTGTTTATAATTTCAGAGTTAGAATTAAAATTTAATAAAACTCTGTCCGAGATTTCAAAACCGGCTTCTTTACGTAGAGTTTGACAATTTCTTAAGATTTCCCTAAAAATTCCTTCATGTTTTAAATTTTCGGTAATTTCAGTATTTATGGCAATAAAATTGTTATTTTGAGAAACACAGATATTGTTTTTAGGTTTATAATTTATAACGAAGCAGTCATGATCTATGGGGGTTTCGTGATTTTTAAATTTTACTTGCTTTTGATTTGTTATTAAGTTAACAATTTTTGTGATTTCTTCTGGAGTTAAGTTTTCACAAATATTTTTGATTTTATTTATATTTTGTTTTAATTTTTTTCCAGCAATATTAAAATTAATTGAAATATATTTTTGGTTTAAATTATTAAAATTTTCAAGATATATTATATTTTTGATATTTAATTCCTCACGAATTATGTTCTCATATCTAGAAATATCTTGATATTTGTTATTTAAATACAGATCTGAGAGCGGTTGCCTGACTTTTAAGTTCTGTTCATTACGCATTTTTAATACTTGTGTAATAACTTCACGAACTTTTTTAACTTCTATTAATATATTATTATCAAAATTGTTTATATACTCAGGGAATTTAGATAAATGCACAGATTCTGATTCATTACTTTCGTATAATTTAACTATATTTTGCCAAATATATTCTGTTATAAATGGAAAGATCGGTGCCATAACTTGACAAATAATTTTAATAGCATAATAAAGAGTATTGTACGCGCTGGATTTGTCGGCGTCGAGTTCATTTTTCCAAAATCTTCTTCTATTTGCGCGTACATACCAATTTGAAATATCGTCTATACAAATTTCGAATTCTTTTATAATTTCGACTGTACTATAATTTTCGTAATATTTTCTAGACTTGTTAATAAAATCACATATTTTGTTAACCAACCATTGGTCTATATAATTATAGTTTTTAATATTATTAATATTTATGTTTGTGATCTCAGGCTTGTCAATTTCGGCATAAGTACTGAAAAACGAGCAAATATTCCAGAAATTTATTAATTTTCGCCTAGATTCTTCACCCAAGTTGTATCCAAATCGGACATCACCAGATACAGGGGCAGAGGCAAAAATGTATCTTATTGCATCGGCGCCTATTTTGTCAGCAGCGTCGTTAAACGGAATCATGAACCCAGTTTTCGAAAATTTTGTACCGTCTTCAGCTATAACTTTACCGTATGTTTGGACTTTTTCGTAGGGTGCTTTTCCTGTTAAAACTACACTCATGAACAACAACGAATAAAACCATAGACGGACTTGCTCCTGCATTTCCGTGACCCACTCAGCCGGAAAATTTTTCTCCCAGGATTTTCTATCTGAAAAATATCCCAGAGTCGAAAATGGCACTATTCCAGCATCGAGCCACACGTCACCAACATCTGGAACTCTAGAAACTTCGTGATTACAATTGGGACAATTTATCTTGATATTATCTATCCAAGGCCTGTGTAAATTAGGGATATTATTATTATTTTTGTTATTACTTAGACTAAATAATTCTTCTTTTGAATTAATTACTGTTAATTTTCCACAGTTTTTGCATAAATAAAATGGCAATGGCAAACCATAAAATCTTTTTCTGGATATATTCCAGTCACCCATATTATTTAACCAATCTAACATTCTTTTTTTTATAAAATCCGGTTTCCATGTAACTTTTTTGCAAGCTTCTATTAGTTTTGGTTTAATTTCTTCGGTTTTAATATACCATTCTTTAACAAGTCTAAATAATACCTCGGTTTTGCATCTCCAACACACTGGATAACTGTGAGTATATTCTAAAACTTTAAATAATTTATTATTATTTTCTAACTTTTCAAATATTAAATTATAAACTTCTGAAGCATTTTTGTTACTTAAAAAATCATAATTATCATAAAATTTTCCAGTTTCGTCTATAGGACAAATTTCTGGCAAATTAAATTTTTTACCAAGTTCATAGTCTTCAGCACCGCAACCTGGCGCAATGTGCACAACCCCGCAGCCTTCGTTTGCATCAACTTCATTCCACGGAATAACTTTATGAACAATATTTTTTTGAACTTCTAATTCTGGGAAAAAAGTTTCGTATTCTAAATTTAACAAGTCTTTTCCCGAAAATATTTTCAAAATCTGTTTATCTTGGTCTATATATTTAATAGCAGATTTGGCTAATACTATAGGTTTATTGAATTTTTCTGAGTTTATTTTTACAAGTGCATATTCTAATTCTGGATTAACAGCCAATGCTACATTTGAAGTCAAAGTCCAAGGTGTGGTTGTCCAGACCAAAATATCAAAATCTGAATTTTTTGTTTTTGCAATACAAAACACAGATTTATGAGTCAAATTTTTGTGCGAACCTGACATTTCGTGTTCTGAAAGTGAAGTCCCGCATCTGGGACACCATGGCATAGGTTTATCAGCCTGACCTATCCAATTATTTTTATGACAAACGCCTAGAAAATGCCATATAGATGAGATATTTTCGTCAGTATGCGTAAAATATGAGTTATCCCAGTCCATCCATTGACCTAATCTTTTAGATTGTTCAGTAATCACACTGGAAAATTTTTTGATTCTTTCTATACATTTATTGGTAAATTTGTCCATTCCGTACAGTTCTATATCTTTTTTGTCTTTAAATCCAAGTTCTTTTTCAACCTCAACCTCAACCCACAAACCTTGTGTATCAAAGCCGTTTCTATACAAACAGTCATGACCAGTCATCGATTTATATCTTAAAAATATGTCTTTAATAGTACGTCCCCAAGCATGATGAACGCCCATAGGATTGTTTGCGGTTATCGGACCGTCCAAAAATCTAAATAATTTTTTGTTTTTATTTTTTTTACGTAATTTATCAAAACAATTATTATTTTCCCAAAAATTTAGTATATCTTGTTCTAATTTTGAAAAATCAGGCTTTGTTTCAAGTGGCATTTTTATTCCTCCCAAGTTCTTGTAAAAAAATTATATAACAAAACACCTGGTTTGTAAATTCGCAAACATAAACCAAAAATTAGTATTATATAAAATATTTATGTACAATTATAAATTTGTTAAAAAATTATTTTGCATAATATTTATTAATAACTAATAAATAACAGTTCCTGCTTTTTGTAAATATTCTCTAAAATTTTATTTAAAACTAAACCAGATCTAATAAATATTTCTAAAAATGCCAAAAGAAATAACATAAAAATTACTAGTAAATAAACAGGATAACAGAAATGAAAATTAAAATATTTGATGATGTTGGAATATTTGCGTGATTATAGAATATATGCACATGTTGCTGCAAGTTATGGAATTCATGAAAGTCAAATTGTACGTTGTGTATGCTGGGTTGAAAAAACTCTTATCAAAGACGAGACTTTTCGTTTGCCTGGAAAGAAAAAGCTTTTAAATCAAAATGCAAATTAAGAAGTTGTTTTGATAGACGCTACAGAAACACCGATTGAACGTCCAAAAAAAGTGTGTTTTGATTTTTATTCCTGTTATCATGCGAAATTTTTCAGGTCCATAATTTTTTTATATTTTTATATTTTATTCCACTAGTAAAATATACATACTTGATTTTGCAAGAAGTCTAATGACAAATTTATTATAAAAAGCCAGAATATAGTGAACATGTATTTATATATAAAACATATAAAATTAATATTATTTTTGAAAATTATAGTGTAAAATTATTATATTTTTGATTAATATCAGGAGGTTTTGGTAATAAATGTCAAATTTGTGTATGAATTGTATGACTCCTATAGAAAATAGTGATAGTGTTTGCCCGAACTGTAAATTATCTTCGGATAATCCGCAGCCTGAACCGTTTTTACCGAAAAAGTACAAATTAGCTGATAGGTATATAACTGGTCGAGCTTTAAGCAGGAATTCTGAAAGTTTGAACTATATAGGTTATGACTTGATTAAAAATTCGCGGGTATATATAAAAGAGTTTTTTGTGGATAAATATTGTGCTCGGGATATTAGTAATAATAATATTAAAATTAACGATCAAAATAATTATAATATTTTAAAGAATATGTTTTTGAAATATTTTAGGTCTATTGCGAAACTTAGAAATTTGTCGTCTATAGCTGCTGTATATGATATTCTAGAACAAAATAATACTTGTTATATAGTAATAGAATGGATAGACGGCATGAGATTTGATGATTATATAATTAACAAAAACGGAATATTAAAATGGGAAAAAGCCAAAATTATTTTTATTTCTTTATTGTCTTGTGTAAGTAAAATGGCTAATTCTGGCGTGTTACATTTGGGAATATGCCCAGAAAATATAATTATAACTCCTGATGAAAAATTAAAACTTACGGGTTTTTCGACGCGTGAACTAAGAACTTCTGGAAATTTAATAGAAAGCAAATTGTTTAACGGTTGTTCAGCGTTAGAACAGTACACACCTAACGCACATGTTAGTGAAACTACAGATGTATACGGTTTTGCTGCGACTTTATTTTTTGCTATAAGTGGAGAATATCCGGTAGCTGCACCGGAAAGAAAAAAGAAAGATCGTCTTTTAATAAACTCAGACATATTAAAAGAAATTCCAGAAAATATAATTTCTGCAATAGCAAACGCCCTTAGAGTCGAACCCGAAAATCGAACTATATCTTTTGAAACTTTAAAATTAGAACTTTCAGACTCACCTATTTTAAAAGTAAAAAACATTTATGACACAGCCGAAAGAGAATTTAACATACCTACGCAGAATAATAATTTCGAAAAAAACTCAAATATGAATACTTGGGGAATTATCTCGTGTCTGTCGGCAACTTTGGTTTTGTTAGTATGCTTTGGAGTGTATTGGTTTTGGCTTAAAGACAAAAGTATACCATCTGAGCAATCTTCAATAACAAATAATAATAACCAAAATTTGTCTGTATCTGAAGAAGTAAATTCTGTTCTAGATAATAATAATTCAGAAGAAACTATAGAAAAAATAGAAGTTCCACAGTTAATAGGCAAAAATTTAAATAAAATACAAGAAACCCAAAATTTACTATACGAAATAGTAGTTCTTTCAGAAGAGTTTCACGATAGTATACCAGAAGGAAGCATAATTTCTCAAACACCTAGTTATGGCGAAGAAATGTACAAAAACTCAGTCATAGCTGTGAATGTAAGCAAAGGTCCAGAGAAAAAAGCTCTCCCAGATATCTCTGGAAAAACTCTTTCCGACGCTTCTTTAACTCTTACTGATTTAGGTTTTATACCTATACAAATTAACCAAAACAATTCTAAATACACGCAAGGAACTGTGATTAACTATCAAGATTATAATCCCGGAGATTTAGTGAGTTGTAATTCTGAAATCAAAATTTTAGTTGCTAATTAAGAAATATATACAATTCTTGTTTTGTGCAAAATATATAAAAATATGTAATTTTAAGCAAAACTATTGACATAAACTTGTGATTTTAGTTATAATATTTTTTGTAAACATTTTGTTTTTTGTTTACAATATACAATAATTTTAGAATTAATATTTTTTCGAAAGGATGATTAAATATGTTTGGTAATAATAGTAATAGTGACTCCATATCGATAGAAAAAAAAGATGATATAAAGTACCTTAATGATTTAAAACGCGTATGCCACAAATTAACAGGTGCTAACACTAGAGTGCTAGATGATACATCTGTAATACCTGACCAAGACTACAAAGACATTAATGCAATACTATCAGCTGCTAGAAACATTAGGCTGAGTTATCAATACGGTAACACTATATCTCGTAAACTTTTTGATAATGATAGTGTTATAAAAACTGCAAAACTAACATTAGAACTTAAAAATCAAAACAGAGGTAAGGACAAAATACTTCAGATAAAAGCTGTTGAGAGTGCTAATGATAAAGTAAAACATTCAGTGACTACAGTGAATAAAACATTGAATCCACTATTGGAAGACATTGTAACTAAAGCTGAAGAATGTGAAAACAAAACAGTGAGAAAAGCACTTGGTTTTCAACTATAACGCAATTAGCTTATTTAATTACACCAGTATTAATATATTTTCTTAAAATCTCAGGAACTGTAACAGTACCATCGGAATTTTGATAATTTTCGAGGATTGCTGCTACAGTTCTTGTTTTGTGTAAAATATACAAAAATATGTAATTTTAAGCAAAACTATTGACATAAACTTGTGATTTTAGTTATAATATTTTTTGTAAACATTTTATTTTTTGTTTACAACATATAATAATTTTAGAATTAATATTTTTTTGAAAGGATGATTAATATGTTTACAAAATTGGAAACTTTGAAAACTATAGAAGCTATATATAATACTTGCCAGAATTTTATTAAATTAAAGAACAGTAGTATAGGTAACCGTAAAGACTGTTTTAGTAGTATGCCCGACAGAAATTCTACAAGCTGGATCACTACTTTAAGCAATGACAAAACATTTATCGAAAAAATAGTTAAAAATGTAAACGATTTAAAAAAAGAGCTAGACAATGCTTCAAAAAAATTAAGTCAATCTAATGAAAACAATAAATATGAATGTCAAAAAAGTGTAGCTAATTTAGTTCAAAAAATCAATCAAAACGTAGCTAAACTCAACCCTGACAATAACACTCTTACTAAATTAGCGCGCTATATTCGTGATAAAGCTACCCAAGAAATAACTGATCAAAACGCAAAAAATATCGTTACAAAGTACAGCACAATTATAAACAATTTAACACCGCAATGTTCTTGGCTAGATTCAGATAAATGGGCATCAGAAGGTTGTGAACTTGATGTAAGAAATAATTATTCCGTCAAATGTAGCAAACGCGTATTAAATTAGAAATATTAGTTATATTGAATATTACTGGCTGTTTTAATTAATAAAAAACAAGCCTAAGCTTGTTTAATAACATCAGTATTAATATATTTTCGCAAAACCTCAGGAACTGTAACAGTGCCATCGGAATTTTGATAATTTTCGAGGATTGCTGCTACAGTTCTTCCTATGGCTAGACCTGAACCGTTTAGCGTATGTACTAACTGGGCTTTATCTTGAGGATTATTTTTGTATCTAATTTGCATGCGTCTAGCCTGATAGTCTTCGAAGTTTGAGCACGAAGAAATTTCCAGGTACCTATTATAAGAAGGCATCCAAACTTCTATGTCATAAGTTTTAGCTGACGAAAAGCCTAAATCACCTGTACATAAACAAACTACCCGGTACGGCAAATTTAGCGATTTTAACAAACTTTCGGCGTCTTGAGTCAAAGTTTCGAGTTCTTGATAAGAATCTTCAGGTTTACTGAACTTAACCAGTTCGACTTTATTAAACTGATGTTGTCTAATTAGTCCTCTTGTATCACGTCCAGCAGAACCCGCTTCTGCACGAAAACAAGCCGTGTATGCACAATATTTTTGAGTTAAATTATTACCGTTTAGAATTTCGTCACGGTACATATTTGTGACAGGGACTTCAGCTGTCGGAACCAAGTAATAATCCAGGTTTTGTAATTTGAAAGCGTCTTCTCTAAATTTTGGTAATTGTCCGGTGCCGGTCATAGAATCAGAGTTTACTATAAATGGAGGCAAAATTTCTTGATACCCATTAGAAATATGCGTATCGAGATAAAAATTTATGACTGCACGTTCCAATCTGGCACCAAGATTTTTGTAAATATGAAATCTCGTACCCGTGATTTTGCCAGCTCTTTCGGGGTCTAAAATATTTAAATTTTTACCAATTTCCCAGTGAGCTTTAGGTTCAAAATCAAACTTTCTAATTTTGCCCCACTTTCTTATTTCAAGATTATCACTATCTGTTTTACCGATTGGGACACTAGAATTGGGAATATTAGGAATAGATAATAATATATCTCTTTGTTTTTTTTCGAGGTCAGAAACCTGATTTTTGAGCTCAGAAATTTTGTTTGACAAATTTTTAAGTTCGAGCATAATTTCAGACGTATCTTGATTATTTTTTTTCATAACAGGAATCTGTTTATTTATTAAATTTTGCCTAGATTTACTTTGTTCGGTTTCTGTTAAAATATTGCGTCTCAAATTATCTATTTTTATTAACTCGTCTATTTCTTTGTCTAAATTCACGTTTCTATTTTTCATATTTTTTTTGATTTCTTCGGGATTTGCGCGTATTACTTTAATATCTAACATAATTAAATCTACTCCTTAAAATACAAAAACAATACAAAATTTAATTAAATAATAAATTATAAATTTCCAAAAAATCCTGTTCACCAGAAAAATTAATTTTAATAAAATTATTGGTTATTTTTATTTTTTTATTAAATTTTTTACTAAATTCGTCTTGAAACTTGTTTTTATAACTCTCAAAAACTTCACTAGATATTTTAGAATTATTAACTTTTTTGTCAATACTAGTAATATTAAATTCCCCAGAGTTTATTTTTTTAACTAAATTCTCTAGTTTTCTGACACTAAGCTCTTGTGTAATTACAATTTTTAAAATATAATTAATAATATCTAAATTATTTAAATTACTATTTTCCAGACTTAAAAGAGTTCTCGCGTGTCCAGAGCTTATCTCGTTTTTTTCTAATTTATTAATAATTATTTCCGGTAAATTTAATAATCTCAAAGTATTTGTTATATATGATCTAGATTTTCCGACACTTCGTGCGACTTGTTCATGAGTAAAATTATGGTTTTCTATAAGAGATTTGTATCCTCGTGCTTCTTCCAGTGCTGACAAATTCTCTCTTTGCAAGTTTTCGACTAATGCAAACTCCATAATTTTCGATTCGTCTATGTCTTTTACAACTACCGGGATTTCAGCCAAACCAGCTTGCTTGCTCGCCCGCCAACGACGTTCGCCAGCTATAATTTTGTACTTTCCGTTTACCATCGGTTTGACTATAATCGGCTGTATAACCCCATGTTTAATAATAGACTCTGAAAGTTCATTCAAAGAACTATTTTCAAAATTATATCTAGGTTGATTACTGTTTGGCTCTAATTCGTCTATTTTTAAAATTATAGGTGTATTTTCACTATCTAGACTATTTTCCATAAATATTAAATCTAGTCCTTTGCCAAGTCCGCCCATTTTACTATTTTTTTTATTATTCACTAAAAATTTCAAACCTCCCCTATGTTATATTTTTATAAAATTTTTAATTAATTTTTACCCAAGATTTCTTGACATAAATCTAAATATGCCCGAGAAGCTCTATTATTTTTGTCAAAATACACGGCAGGCTCACCGAATCCGGGCGATTCACATATTCTTACAGACCTAGGTATCACATTTTTGAATACTTTATTTGGAAAATTTTTCTCGACTTCTTCCATAACTTGTCTTGTCAAATTTAATCTCGTATCACACATGGTCATCAAAATTCCTTCTATATCTAAATTCGAATTATGATGTCTTTTTACAACTTTTATAGTATTAATCAGTTGTGACAAGCCTTCCAGTGCATAATACTCGCACTGCATAGGTATAATTATAGAATTGCTCGCACAAAACGAATTTATAGTAATAATCCCCAAAGACGGCGGACAATCTACAAAAATATAATCATAATTTTCTTTTATACTAATAATTTGATTTTTTAACATGTTTTCTTTGCCAGAAAACAAACTAATTCCAGCGTCAAAACCAGCAAGATTTATATGTGAAGCTATCAAATCCAAATTTTTAAATTTAGTATTTATTATGCTTTGTTTGATTTTAATATTATTTTTTAAAACATCATATGAAGAGTACTCAATTTCTTTTTTGTTAAATCCTAAACCACTGGTTGCATTTCCTTGCGGATCCAAATCTATTAGCAAAACTTTTTTGTTACACATACCCATTGCTGCCGATAAATTTACAGCTGTACTAGTTTTACCAACGCCACCCTTTTGGTTCGAAACAGATATTATTTTCGCCATCAAAACCCTCCATATATTTTTCTTTTCATATCGCAGCTCATTATAACATATTTCTACAAAAATAAAATATTAAATTTATTTAACTTCTTGATAATAAGCAAGTGTAACACCCGATGCATCATTTGCAGCTATATTTAACACTGGATTAGATGCATAACAACTGCCTAAATCGTCCATTAAATACCACTTCTTTGCAGCATCATCAAATTTGTAAGCAACATAATGACCTCCTGAGTATACAGTGATTGCCTTTAATTTGAACTTACGGCCACCATTAAACATTTGTTCCGTAGGTAATGTTGCATTTTTGTTTGCGTATCCGATTGACACTAAAAAAAATTCAGAAACTTTTTCACTTATTTTTACTGTGGAAAATTCATACTTATCATTATCAAATTTGGTAGCTTCAGAGAAATCAAAACAATTATCATAAATATTTTTATCATTGTTAGTTTCTAACGGCTTTACAGGTACTTTTGAATCCGCGGCGCAGCTAAGCGTCATAGTAGGTATAATCATATGATCATGATAGTTGAATATATCATCACCATTGCAAGTAGTAAAACTACTTCCACAATTTAGTTTAAAAAATACTACAGGAGCATCTCCAAAACTTCCTTTGTGACCGATAGAGTTTTCAAACTCTTTTCTAGCCGAATCATGCGGTACAATTCCACCATTTTTGTATTTAGCCATGTTGTCAAATATGGTATTTAAGTTAGTCCATTTGCTGTCACTATTTT
>CAYYWE010000009.1:5909-18399 GCA_964475315.1 uncultured Eubacteriales bacterium | reverse complement strand
TATACGGCCAAACAAAATACATCAAAACGCCAACAAAAATATAACACAAACATGATACAATTGGAACAAATTTTACACCACTAAAAAAAGAAATAACATCAGGTAATTTAATTTTATAAAATTTATTATGTAAATATGCAACACCGAGACCTACTATAACTCCACCAAAAACACCCATTTCAAGGGTTTTTATACCACACGCGTAGTCTATAGTACCATCACGCAACATGCCAGGTGCAAATTTATCATTTATTTCCAAAAGCGCAGAAATCGTCTGGTGCATAACCAGATACGACATCAAAGCTGACAATGCCGCAGCACCCTTTTCTTTGGTCGCTAAACCGATAGCTACACCTATAGCAAATATTACAGGCAAATTATCAAAAATTATACTACCTGTGTTTTTCATAACAAGAAAAACACTACTCCAGAAAGTATTTTCGCCCAAAATACTTTCCAGACCATACGAACTAATCATTTCTGGGTTCGAAAAAGACGCCCCAATGCCTAACAAAATTCCAGCTATTGGCAAAATAGCTATAGGAAACATAAAGCATTGCCCGACTTTTTGAAGAGTACTGAACAGAGAATCAAAAAATTTTTTAAAATACAAATCTATACACCTTCTCTAAAAATATTTAATTATTTTGAGACACATCTTGATCTTGATCCTGATCAAAATAATCATAAGACATAATTATGCTTTTGTTGCGCTCTACTTTCTCTTGCTTTCTTGCAAGAAAACTAAGATCTTTAATTTTGTACAAATTCGTAATTATAATTATAGTATGTAGCAAATAACCATGATTTCTGACAAAACTCATATTAATTGTGCACAAAAGTTGGCCTCTTTCGATTCTTTGCTTCCTTTTAACGAAACACTTAAAGCCTTCGCCTTTAAGCTGGACAGTGTCTACACCGACATGAATCATAATTTCGACGCCATCGTCCCCTCGAATGCAAAAAGCATGCCCGGTCGTCGCAACTTGCACAATAGTACCATTTATAGGCGAAACCACTTCTTTTTTATTCGGGACAATAACTAAACCATCACCCAAAACTCTTTTCGAAAAAACTTCGTCGGGTATCTGATCTAAAGTCAAGCACATCCCTGTAACCGGTGCAACTATTACATTATTAGCAAAATTCAATTTTCTGTTAAAAATTTTGTTTTTAAAATTATAATAACGCCCAAACAATTCTATTAACCTCTGTATTCTAGATTTTTAATTTTAGTATTTTTTAAAATTTTTGGTAGTATCTGTACTAATAATAACTTTTTTTGTTTTATAAATATGTGAATAAATAACAGAAAGCTCGTCGGCTCCCATACTAATTAATTCTGAGATCAAATTCTCATCACTCGCAATATCTCCACAAATACTTACTTTAATATTATTTTTATGTGCATTTTGTATAATTAAATTAATAAGTCTCATCACAGATTTATGCCCAGAATCGTAAATATTAAATACCGAATTATTCTGTCTATCTACTGCCAAAGTATATTGAGTCAAATCATTGGTTCCTATACTAAAAAAATCAACTTCTTTTGCCAAATCGTCACTAACTATCGCAGCTGATGGTGTTTCTATCATGGTTCCTATTTTTAATTTTTTATTAAAACTAATATTATTTTTTTCCAGTTCCACAAATATTTCTTTAATATATTTTTTGATCTCTTGTATTTCAGACACAGAAGTAATCATGGGAAACATAACATGTAAATTCCCATATATAGACGCTCTGCACAAAGCTTTAAGCTGAGTCTTAAAAATATTTATATTTTTTAGACAAAATCTTATACCTCGACAACCCATTGCTGGATTAGTCTCACTAGGAAAATTCATATAACCAGCAATCTTGTCAGAACCAATATCAAGAGTCCTAATAACGACTTTTTTATTATTATTTTTATTAAATTTTAACAAAATATTTTTATATATATTAAACTGTTCTTCTTCACTAGGATAGTTATTTTTGTCTAGATATATAAACTCGCTCCGTATTAAACCTATCCCGTCTGGATTCATAGAAATTATATCATCCAGCTCTTCCAAAGTATTCATGTTCGCACACAATTTAATTTTTTTGCCATCTAAACTTACACATTCTTTATGTTTTACATATTCTAAATTAGCATTAATTTCATCATATTTTTGTTTTTTAATATTTAATTTTTTAATTATATCTTCATTTGGATCTATATAAACTTCCCCTGTATAACCATCTATAATTACATATTTATTTATATTTGTTTCACAAATTTGATTAAATTCTTGATTATTATTTGTGATAACTAACGGAACCTTCATAGTTCTTAACAATATAGAACTGTGCGCATAATACGATCCTAAATTCGAAACAAATCCCATAATATTATTTTTTTCGGCGTGAGAAATGTCACTAGGTGTAAAATCATCCCCAAACACTATTAAATTACTATTGATATTATTTTTATTTAATATATCCTGTGTATTATTTTTATTTTGCAAAAAATTTAAAATTCTAGTAGAAATATCTAATACGTCTTGTGCTTTAGACTTTAAGTACTCATTTTTCATATTACTAAACAAATTATAATATTTTTGTGCAGTTTCCCACACCGCAAGTTCAGAAACCATATTATTATTTCGTATTAATTTTACAATATTATCATTAAAATCCTTGTCTAATAACATTAATTCATGAGCTTTAAAAATCTCTGCTTCCTGAGAATTATTATATTTTGTTAAAATATTATTATACAACTCACGAGTATAATTAATAGCTTTTTCTCTTGATCTTAAATATCTTTCAATTTCTTCTTGAAAATTCTGTGATTTTTTAACTTTACAATTACTATCAAAATTAATACTAAAATCTGGTTTATAAGATTTTTTCAAATACAAATTACCAAATGCTATACCCTCGGAAGCCGGTATACCGTTTAGAATAATCATATTTTTAAAACACCCCCTATATAAAAATTCTGAATTTAAATTAAATCTCTTGTGCAAAATTATTATCAGCAAAAAAAGTCTTCAAATTTTCTAAAATTTCTATTTCTTGTATATTATTATTTTGAGAATTATTTATAGTAATTAATATTTCGTCGTTGTGTTCAACTTCAAGGCTCATCAGGCCAAAAAGTCCTCTAGCGTCAGCCTCATTGTTATTTCTCACATTTTTTACGTTTATACTAATGTTGTTATGGTATTGGTTCACAAAGTTCATTAATAATCCCGCTGGTCTGGCGTGAAGACCCGTTTCGCTTTGCCACTTAAACTTTTGTTCTATCATAAAATTTACAACCCTTAATTAATTATAATTATTTATCTATTTTTTAATTAAATTTACAAAAAATCATTTATAACATATTATAATATTTGAGAGTGAAAGTTGTGTTTAGAAACTCAAAAATTATTTATTACATTTACTTAATCACCACAAATTATACTCTCGTAATTAAAATTGTCAATACTAAGTTTAATAATAAAAAAATTAACAAAAAATAATTTTATTTATGTATTTATACTAATTTTCTTGACAAAAATTTTATTTGAGTTATACTTGATTTTTTTATTTATGTGATATAATAATATAAATATATAGTTTTTTAAATATAATATATTCAAATTACACTAAAAAATGTCTAACTCCAGTTTATTTATAATTTTATTAGCACTAGAATTTTTAGTATAAATAATTTAAAATTAAATTTAATAAATGAAAATAAAAAAAACCAAGGAGAAATATTAATGAAAAATTTAATTAAAAACAAGAATGTTTTAAATTGGATCAAAGAAATAAAAGAATTAGTAAATCCTGATAAAATAGTTTTAATAGATGGCTCTGAAGAACAAATTCAAAATTTATATAAAAAAGCTTGTGAAATTCATGAATTGATAAAATTGAATCAAGATTTACTACCTGGATGTTACTTGCACAGAACAGAACTGAATGACGTAGCTCGTGCGGAAGATAGGACTTTTATATGTACAAGAACTCACGAAGAAGCTGGCCCAACTAATAACTGGATGGAGCCTAGTAAAGCCTATGATTTATTATACAATATTTCTAAAAATAGTTATAAAAACAGGACTATGTACGTGATACCATATTCTATGGGCGTTCCGAGTTCAGAATTTTCGAAAATTGGCGTAGAAATTACAGACAGTATATATGCTGTTTTAAATATGAATATTATGACTCGTATAGGCCAAAATGTTTTAGACGAACTGGGAGATATTAGTGATAACTGGGTTCGTGGACTACATTGCTCATGTAACATAGATGAAAATAATAGATACGTGTGCCATTTCCCACAAGACAATAAAATTATTTCTGTAAACTCGGGCTATGGTGGTAATGTATTACTAGGTAAAAAGTGTCTAGCACTGAGAATAGCTTCGTATTTGGGGCAAAAAGAAGGCTGGCTCGCTGAACATATGTTAATTCTAGGGATCCAAAAGCCAAACAAAGAAATTATATATATCTGTGCGGCATTCCCGTCAGCTTGCGGTAAGACTAATCTCGCTATGATTATTCCTCCAGAAATTTATCAAAAACAAGGCTACAAAGTTTGGTGTGTTGGCGACGACATAGCTTGGCTTAGAATAGGCGACGACGGAAGACTATGGGCAATAAATCCCGAAAACGGATTTTTTGGAGTTGCTCCAGGCACAAATTATAAATCAAATCCTAACGCTATGAATACCATTAATAAAAATACTATTTTCACCAACGTAGTCCAAAATCTTGACAATAACACAGTGTGGTGGGAAGGTTTAGATAATAATCCACCTGAGAATTCTTTAGACTGGACAGGTGAATTTTGGAACGGTAAAACTTCCAAACAAAAAGGTGCCCATCCAAACAGCAGATTCACGGCTCCAGCACAAAATTGTCCCATAATCAGCCCAGAGTTTAATAATCCTAATGGCGTACCGATTTCTGCTATTATATTTGGCGGTCGTAGATGTGACACTATTCCGCTGGTATATGAAGCCGAAAACTGGAACCATGGTGTGTTTATCGGTTCGACTGTTTCTTCTGAAACCACCGCAGCTATTACTGGCCAAGTTGGGATTCTAAGACACGATCCAATGGCTATGATTTCTTTCTGTGGCTACGATATATGCGATTATTTCTCACATTGGATAGACATGGGCAAAAAATTAGGTCCATACGCCCCAAAAATATTCGGCGTAAATTGGTTTAGAAAAGATGATAATAATAATTTTTTGTGGCCGGGCTATAGCGAGAATTTCCGCGTTCTTGACTGGATTATAAACAGATGTGAAAATAATATTTATTGTAGACAAACCCCAATTGGCAATGTCCCTAATATTCAAGATATCAACATCCAAGATTTAGATATAACTCACAAAACTCTCGAGAAATTACTCGAAATAGATAATCAAGATCTCAAGCAAGAAGTATTAAATATCAAAAAATTTTACATCAACAAATTAAAAAACAAAATTCCTGACGAACTAAAATATCAACTAGAGTTACTCGAATCTAAAATACAATAATAATTTAATATTTTAATTATATATTTATATATTTTTTATATTAGCGAGGAGTGATTGATTGTGTGCAAATTTAAAAATAAATATAATTTATTTTTATTAATATCAAGTATAATTTGTGTATTATTTACTGTAATTAATTTAAACACCAAAATTTTTGGTGAACATATTGGTGGTAAAATTAGCAAAAAAAATACTATCCCCATAGCTATGGCTCTGGATGATAACTATTTGTATCCAACTATAGTTTCTATTACGTCTATGATGGAAAATATCAACTCTGAAAAAACTCAATATGAGTATTACATTATGCACCCAGGTGAATTCTCACAAGATAGTCAGGATAAATTAAAAACCCTCGAAAAAAAATACAAAAACAAAAATTGTAAAATTAATTTTATAAATATGGGAGAATTATATAAAAATGCTAAAAGTGATAAACGTATAACTACACCGTCTTATTATAGGCTTTCTCTTTCTGATTTAGATATATTAAAAAATATTAGCAAAATAATTTGGCTAGACGGCGACACTTTAGTATATAAAGACTTGACAGATATGTACAACCTTGACATGACGGATTTATGTTATAGGGGATTTTTGGATCCCAATGTACATGCTGTGGATAAACTAATATATCCAGAAAAGAACGATCATGTAATTTGTGCTGGAGTTATGCTCGTAAATTTAGATGAGCTACGCAAAAATAATATGGTAAAAAAATTTAGTGATTTTATAGAAAAAAATAACGAAAAATTAGCTCAACATGACCAGACTACTATCAATTCTGTAGCATACCAAAAAATAGATATTTTCCCTGTTAAATATGGTGTGTTTAACGGTTCTAACAATTATATGTCAAAGCTTGCAAAAAAATATATTTACAAAAATAAGTACTCCAAAGAAGAATTACTAGAAGCACGCAAAAACCCGGTGGTGTTGCACTTTACATGTGGTAAACCTTGGAAAAACAAAAAAGTTTACGGTGCAAAACTTTGGTGGGACTACGCCAAAAAAACTGATTTTTATCAAAATATAAACACATATTATCACAATATAAAAAAGTAAAGAAATGATTTTCAGTACTTTCTATATTCGACAAAAAAGTACACAAACAAGTACATATTATGTATAATAAATTCCAGTTTGGATAAAATATCGAGGAGCGGGTACACAATCAGTATTAAAATTTTGTTTTAAATTTTAAAATAACAAAATAAAAGGATGTATTAATTTTGATAAAATTTAAAAAGCTTTTTTTAGTTCCGATTTGCTTGGTATTAGTTTTAATTGGCGTGTTAAGTTATGTATTAATTAAACAAAATTTTAATAAAAATAATAATAATTATTATAATAAAATTAAAGTTTCAGTAGTTATACCAATATATAACGTAGAAAAATATATTAGAGATTGCTTAGATTCGGTAGTAAACCAAAGCTTGAAAGATATAGAAATAATTTGCATAGATGATGGTACCCCGGATAATAGCGGAAAAATAGCAGATGAGTACGCACAAAAAGATTCTAGAATTAAAGTGATTCACCAGGAGAATCATGGTTTGCCCGCTGCTAGAAATCGTGGTATTGAGCAAGCTAATGGTGAATATATAAAATTTTTAGACTCTGATGATAGTTTGGTTTTGGAATCTTGTGAAATTAGTTATAATAAAGCAAAAGAACAAGATGCAGACATATTAATAGATAATTATAAAAACCAAGTAATAGACGGCCCAATATATGAACTTCTACAAGCTGTTGTATGGTCAGGTATGTACAGGACAAAGTTTATAAAAAATAATAATATCAAATTTAACGAAAACGTAAAAGCGTACGGCGAAGATCAGTCTTTTAATTTAATATGTAATTCTATGGCAAGCAAAATTGTGTGCATTTCGGATAGCTTGTACAATTATAGAACTGATAACAGTGATTCTATAACTCACACTCCTAATGACACAAAAAGAAACTCTGATAGTCATATTAGTAATGTAAGTTACGTCTATGAAAACTGGAATAGCCGTGGTGTTTTCACAAAAAATGCTGAAGCTAAAATTAATTTTCTAAAATGGTTCTGTAATATGAACTATTGGAAAGAAAATCCAGAGATTTCTAAAAAATTTATAAACTCGATAGGATCTGAACTTTTAGCACAAGAAAATATCTCTTTATTACCAGAAAAATATCAAGAATATATAAATATTATGTTAAAATATTGATATTTTGTTTTAAATTTAAACTATGAACAGTCTCAAATATTTTAGTAGTTGACAGTATAGTGAAAAAATAATAAAATATGGGTGTGTAAGTTTTATTTAGATTTAGGAAGTGTATAATTATGAATAACAAATTTGAAAGTGATGTTTATGATTTGTTTAAATCAGCAGGTTGCTCCGATGTAAAATGTAAGGAAGTTATGAATTTAATTTCTGATGATGATTTAAATTGTATCAGCGGCGGGAAATGCGATACCAGAAGAGAAATTGTTAAAAAAATTTTGTCTCTGGGTTTGATGGCGACTTCTGCGTGCCCGACAGTTCTATTTAACAACAACAGTAACGTTTATGCCAGTAACACTTTAAAGTTAAATTTAGATAATAATAAAACTAATGAAAATGAACCAGGTAATACTGTTACTGAAAATGGTGAAGCGTATATTGACGACAATATATCAGAAAAAAACCAAGAGCAGGACTCGAATAGTAATGAAGGTGTTGATTCAGAGCACGGTACAGTTGAGTCTATTGAAGATTTAAATAAAAAAGTTGAAAACAATGAAAATGAACCAGATAATACTGTTACGGAAAATGGTGAAACGTATACTGACGACAATATATCAGAAAAAAGCCCAGAACAAGACTCGAATAGTAATGAAGGTGTTGATTCAGAGCACGGTACAGTTGAGTCTATTGAAGATTTAAATAAAAAAGTTGAAAACAATGAAAATGAACCAGATAATACTGTTACGGAAAATGGTGAAACGTATACTGACGACAATATATCAGAAAAAAGCCCAGAACAAGACTCGAATAGTAATGAAGGTGCTGACTTAAAACACACTACAAAAATTGAGACTGACGACAAGAAACCTAGTAATATAGTGTCTAAGAAGGATATTAAGCCTAACAAAAACAACCACAAATATATTAGTTTTAACAATGACAGTAAAAATCAGGCTGTAAAATATTATAATCATAATAATCGTTTGAATAATGTAAAGAAAGCCACTATCGGGGTTGGAATTGTAGGCGTCCCGGCGTTGTGTTGGTGGCTGTATAATAGTTTTACTAATGGCAGAGATAGCTCTGGCGGCAAGCGTTTTGGCTTCACCGGTAGAAGTGTTGTTAGCCACGTCAACGATTTAAACAACTCTATACGAAGTATATACTCCATTTTGCAAGATAAAGAAAAATGCGATAACATTGTTAATTTATATAAAAAGTCTGGTATTAACTATAAATATAATATATCGAACGCCGAACATAGTCTACAAGATGATTTAGAAACGTTTGCTAATCATTTTTACAGAGTTATTTTTAATTGGAATGCAATAAACGAAAATCAGGGGAATACCATTTTATTCTGTATTGACAAGCCTGTTTCATTTCGTGATTTTATAGACCAAGTAAGTAAATATGAGCTTGATGGAAGAAAATCAGAGGCTCTGAGCGAGTTTTATAAAGTTATTAACAATATAAAAAATATTAATAACAAAAAGATGCTAGTTATTAATGAAACCGCCTTAGATTTTGGAATATCGAATCTAAAAATTTTGTTCGATAATAATGATAAGAGTCATACTGTTGGTAATAAAAAGGGCGAAAATAGCACCCGTACAGAAACTAGCGCACCTAAAAACCAGGATCAGAATGATAATTCTAACAAAAATTTAGAAAAATTGTCAGAATTTTTTCAAAAGTATTACTTCGATGTCCTTGAGTATGTGGCCCCTGGTATTAAATCGGATTCAAGTAAAAGTAGTAGTGACATCTCAACTGCAGTGAAAAATCTTAATGACAATTTTGAGAAATTTAGGAATAACGAAAATTGGAAAAACCGGTATAGTACAATCTATAAAACTACAAATAAGGCCTTAACAATAATAAATGATTGTGAACAAAGTTATAAAAATCTAAAAGCGTTAATAAATTTAGATCCTATTCTCACCAGTGATAAAAACTACGATCCCCAACAAAAAGCAATTGATCAGCCGTATGAATTTTATTGCCATTTAAAGGCAGTTTTAAAAAGAGTCTCAGAATCAGCTGATTATATTGGAAAAATCATTGACCTACGTAAAGACATTGAGGAACTTACCAACATTAGTCATAAAGAAACAAAAACAATATATTGTTTTAAAGAAACCAAAAGATTGCTCGAACAGCTTAATGAGAGTACTAGAAAGTTACACGACAATCATAATTACAAACAATTTGGTAAAGCCAGTAATCTTTCATCCCATCGTAATTTTGTAACCGAAGAAATCGCTACACTAGCGAAATCTATGAATTTGAAAATGTAATTAATATGTTTGTGTGTGTTTGATTACAAAGGAATACATGTATTAAAATTAAAAATTCTCCAGTAAAATTCTTACTAGAGAGTTTTTTGTTATTTTTATAAAATATCTAAATTTTATTTAGTATTGCATGCACGGACCAAATAAGATTTCTTGCGAGCTACAGTGTTTTTGTGCAAAATGCCTTTAGAAGCAGCCTGATCAAGCTTCTTTATAGCAAGAACAATTTTATTTTGTTTTTCATTTTCGGGGGCAGCAATAGCATTTTTTATTAAAGTTTTGATAGTAGATTTATATGCCTTATTTCTTTCTGTCTGAGTTTTAGTTACCTTTATTCTTTTTTTGGCTGACTTGATATTTGCCATAAATCAAAATTCCTCCTTAATTTTAAAATTTTTAATTTTTTTGTCTAGAATCACCAATAAAAATCACTGCAAGAGTCCCTGCACCAACATGAGTACCAACAATTGGCCCTATATAATTTATAATTATATCCCTAACTTTAAATTTTTGACGAATTTTCTGTTCAAGTATTTGCGCATCTTGTAAACAGTCTGCGTGACATATATACACGACCTGGTCTGAAAGATCTATAGAATCTTGTTCAAGTTTTGATACTAAAGTCTCTATAGCTTTTTGGCGACCACGTATCTTTTCCGCAAAACATAAACTTCCCGAATTATTTATATATAATAACGGTTTAAAATTTAACATACTCCCCAAAACTGCGACTGTTTTAGAAATACGTCCACCCCTTTTGAGATGAAACAAATCATCAACTATGAACCAATGACAAACTTTTGATCTCAAATTATTAATTGCGGACTCTATTTCTTCCAAGCTCTCACCCTTAGACAATCTTAGCGCCGCTTCACAAACCAACATTCCTTGCCCTAAAGATGCAGACAAAGAATCTATTGTTATAATTTTGTTATTTGGGTACTCTTGAGCCAACTCTCGTGCAGCTGCTACTGAATTATTATATGTCCCGCTCAAACTCAATGGGAACCCTATATAAATAATATCTTGATCGTTTTTTAAATATTCAGTAAAAATTTCTTTGAATTTTTCAATATTTGTTTGTGTAGTGGACGGCAAAACACCAGATCTTAAATTTTCATAAAATTCTTTAATATTTATACTAACATCTAAGTAATTTTTTCTATTTATTATATACTGCATAGAAATAACATGTATATTAAATTTTTTTATAAAATCTTCAGGGAAATCTGCAGTAGAATCCGTTATAATTACACAATTATTAATATTTTTATCAAAATTATTATCCACAACTAACGCCTATCCACCTTTCCAAATTTTTTTCCAATCTAAAAAACACAAAAAATCTAAATATTTCCAAACAATATTTAATATTTATTTTACTATCTCTTAGAGAATTGCGGTGCTTTTCTAGCTTTTTTAAGACCGTATTTTTTACGTTCTTTCATTCTTGGGTCACGAGTTAAAAACCCTGCTTTTTTGAGATTTAATTTAAACTTTTCCGAATCAAACTCTAATAGAGCCCTAGAAATACCGTGTCTTATAGCACCAGCTTGACCTGTCACTCCGCCACCTGTTACGTTACAGACTACATCAAATTTACCTTGATTGTCAGTCAATACTAATGGTTGACGAACAATAACTTTTAATGTTTCTAGACCAAAATATTCATCTATAGAACGATTGTTTATAGTAATTTTGCCAGTTCCCTTATATAATCTTACTCTAGCAACAGATTTTTTTCTTCTTCCGGTACCGTAAAAAAATGGATTTTTATCGTACATCAATTAATTTTCCCCCCAGACCACAGGCTTTTGAGCTTCATGTTTATGAGCATTTCCGACAACCGTACGCAACCTAATTATTTGTTTACGACCTAACGAATTCCCTTGAAGCATACCTTTTATAGCTTTATGCATAACTTTCTCAGGATTTTTTTTCATTAATATA
Organism: uncultured Eubacteriales bacterium; assembly: GCA_964475315.1. GTDB lineage: Bacteria > Bacillota > Clostridia > Oscillospirales > Acutalibacteraceae > UMGS1491. The sequence continues at coordinate 6,417 of CAYYWE010000009.1, read as the reverse complement.
TCATATCTTGTACTTTTTAAATTACCGACATATCCAGTATATTTGTGATAAAACTTTTGGGTTAGTTTTTTACCAGTTAATACTACTTTATCACAATTTATGACTATTACATGGTCGCCACAGTCTACATGTGGAACAAAAATCGGCTTGTGTTTGCCACGCAACAAATTGGCTGCCTGTACCGCTACTCGGCCGAGTGGTTTACCAGACGCGTCTATAATGTACCATTTGCGCTCGACAGAACTTGTCTTAGGCATGTATGTAGACATCATTAAATTCCTCCTAAATTTAAATTCACTATCTTTATAAATATATATTACCAAAAATATTTTGTCAAGTTAAAATTTAATTTTTACAATATATATCTCTTTGTTTTTAATTTAATGGCATAATTTAGTATATATTTTCTCGTTTTTTATTTCAAAAAATTATTATATCCAAAATCTGTTACAAAATAAAAAATATAAACATATATGAAAAAATTGCTCCCACATATGCCAAAAAATAT
>CAYYWE010000009.1:0-5899 GCA_964475315.1 uncultured Eubacteriales bacterium | reverse complement strand
GTCTAAAAAACTGTGGAATGAGCATTTCTGAAATGCAAAAATATATTAATTTATATATTAACTACATAAACTTTAATACAAAAAATATTTTTTAAATTTATATTTAATAAAATTATATAATAATTTTCAAAATTTGACCAGGATAAATCATATCACTAGTTAAATTATTTGCAGACATAATTTCTTGATATTTATAACCGTGATTTAAGTATTTTTCAGAAATTTTCCACAAAGTATCACCAGGATTGACTCTATAAAATATTATATTTGAATCAAAACTTTCAGGAATTCTTAAAATTTGACCAGGAAAAATAGTCGAACTAGTCAAATTATTTAATTCCATAATTTTTTTATAATTTTCAGGCGTACCAAATAATTTTTGTGATATCTTGCGCAAAGTGTCATTTTTTTGGACTGTATAAAATTTGGGTTCCGTAAAATCTAGTTCTAAATTTTGATTGGTATTATTCATATATTAAATCTCCTTAATATAATTTTATAATTATTTTATATTATGTTGAAATTCCAAAAAACGGCACAAAATTTATTTTTTTATGCAAATAATATATAAAAATATATTGACAACAAAAAAATTGGTTATATAATACATATTATTAAACAAAAAATAGTTGTTTAATATGAGTGAAAAAGTTATATATGGAGTGAAAATATTATGAATAAAAGTAATTATAAGAAAATAGCAAGTATTATACTGGCAAATATAATTTGTGCAAATTATACATATGCTGAGAATGAAAGTACTAATTTAGATGTGAACAATAACATCAATAAAGAAAAAAAGTTAAATTTAAAAGAAACTTTTTTAAATTATTATAAAATTCCGATTGGCTTTATTTTAGGTTCAGGATTTACACTAGTTTCTCAAAAAACTATTTTAAAATTAAATAATAACGAAAAAAATATTAAAATTAATAGTATTAACAATAATAATAACACAAAAAATGAACTATTTGAAGATACTGAACTTGAAAAAAAAATCAATGACAGTTTTGCAAAATATATAGAATATATTATTTCAAAATTAGAAAACAACATAAAAACAGATGAATTTAAATGTGATGATGCCAGTGAAGAAAGTATTTTAGCTAAAGAAATTATAAACTATTTATCTGAAATTCAAGAAAATATCTCTAATAATTTGTATGAAAACATGATAGCAGACATAAATACAAAAAAATTATGGTCTGAAAGATTGTTAACTTTTGCAAATTATATACCTGAGGATAAAAATCCATATATTAAATTTATATGTAATTTAGTAATAAAATCTGGTGCTTTTAAAAAAGAACTTTCTACAAACAAATTAAATACTATACATGTTGTTAAACTAAATAATACACAAACAATCACGCCAGATACTACAATAAATAAATCGCTTTTACCATCATTACAAACAGAACAACACACTAGTGTTAATTTTCCTACGGCACCTCCCCCACCATCTCCTCCAAGTTTGACCGCACCAACGGTACCACCCCCTCCTGCTCCAGACATAAATATTAATAACTTAAATTTAAAAACAGTAGAAAAACCACCAAAATCTAAAAAAATAGAAATAAATACTGTAGAGAACGCACTAGAGGATATAACTTCCCATCTATCTCCAGATTGTGATAAACAAACCATAATAAACAAATGTCATAAGTATTCTACTGATTTTTTTGGTGAAAATGGCGAAATAAATATAAATAAAATAGAAAATATTTTTGAAGACTCCGGGAAAAAACTTAACATTAATAGTAACATAATGTCTATTTTTAAAAACATAAAATCGTCTAACAAACAAAACAACTACTCATATTTTGATATAGATAATACTGATAATTTATTTAAATATTGGCCTATTTTCTGTAATACTAACAAAGAAAATTATGGTAACTTTAAATTAGCTTGTGAAAATTTATGCAACGCTTACAATAAATATATTAGTGAAAATGTACAAAAAAAATCAAAGCAAGCTAATTTATTCGGTAATTTAAATAGTAATAAATTAACTATGACTATAAAAAATGATACAAGCAATTTGCGTGAGGCACGCAAAAATTTTGAAAGTAAACTAGGCAATATAATAAAATGTGGTCTAAATTGTTATGATAATAAAACAAGTTTAAAACAACCAAAAAATAAAATTATTAAAAAAGAATTATGGTACGAAAAAAACAATGAGAATAGCTGGGTAAAACAAATATTAGAAGACAAATCTAGCAAATGTAAAACTTATGCTGATAACTCATTAAATTTTTTAAAAAATATTCAAATAACGTTAGAAAACATAGAAAAATTAGAAGATAAAATCAGTTTGTATGACAACAAAATAAAAAAATACAATAATTTATTAACAAAACAAGAAAGTGACTTATCCGAAGACGACAAAGAGTTTATTGAAATGTATAAAGAACTAGAACAAAAAATCACCATAAATTTACAAGAAATGAAAGAATTATTATACAAATTCAGCAATGATTATATAATTAAAAAAATTAACAGTTTGGATTTAAAAGATCAAGCGAAATTAAGAAATTCATTGAAAGCTGTGGCTAACAAAAGTACTACACTATCAAATTATTTAAAATACATAGTTTTGGAATTAAAATTAGATAAATATTTTGTTATAAATAACATATTAAACCAATCTATTGAAGATGTAAAAATAATTACTGATAATATGTTTACTTTAGATTAAAAACATAATTTTATAATTTATTTCTAGTCATTTCCCAAGCTATTATTCCTGTCGCGACAGAAACATTTAGAGATTCACAATTATTTTTCATAGGAATACTAACCAAGTCGTCACATAAATTTATAATATTTTTATCTACTCCGCTACCCTCATTGCCCAAAATCACAGCCAATTTATCAAAACTATTTAATATATTAATATTTTTAGAATTTACATCAGGGACACTAGCAAATATCTTAAAATTATTTAATTTTAATAATTTTATAAAATTTAAATTATTATTAATTAATATAATATTCAATCTAAATACTGAGCCCATACTAGATCTTAACACTTTTGGATTATACATGTCACATGAACTATTGTTCAAAACTACTAAATTTATATCAAAAGCATCTAGACTTCTAAATATACTGCCTAAATTAGACGGATTTTGAATACTGTCTAGAAAAATAATTTTACTGTACAAACACAAGTTATTAATATTAATATTTTTATTAATAAATTCACAAATACAAATTATTCCCTGTGGGTTTTCGGTATCACTTATACTTTTTATAATTTCTTCTGTTATTAAAAATTCACAGAAATTATTATTATTTTTAATTTTATTTATTAATTCTAAATTTTTATCATAAAATTTCTGAGTATAAAATATTTTTTTTATATTAATATTATTTTTCAATGTTTCTTCTAATAGTTTTAGCCCTTCTATTACAAATAACTTGTCTTGTCTGCGAGTTTTTGAACACAAAATTAACTTTTTTAAATATTTTATATTTTCATTATTTTTACTTGTTATTTTTATTATGGACAAAATAAAATTTTCTCCTGACTTTATATTTTTTAATAACTAACAAAAATTACGCCCAAAAGTTTTAATTTCAGACGTATTTTAAATAAATTATTTATTAATTTTTATTTAACTTGTTCTACTAATTTAGCAAAATTTTCTGGATTTGAAATTGCAATCTCAGATAACATTTTTCTGTTCAGCTCTATACCCGAAGATTTTAATTTGCTCATAAAAGAGGAATAATTAATTCCGTTCATGCGGCAAGCCGCGGAAATTCTAGTAATCCAAAGCTTTCTGAAATCACGTTTTTTCTGTCTCCTGCCAATATACGCGTAATTTCCTGACTTCATAACAGCCTGTTTGGCCATCTTAAAATGCTTACTCTTGGCTCCCCAATAACCCTTGGCAAGTTTCAAAACTTTTTTTCTTCTATTTCTAGTTACGACCGCACCTTTTATACGTGCCATAGCATTACTACCTCCATTAAAAAATTAATATTTAATATTTTATTTATACGGCATTAATCTCTTTAATTGTAACATGTTAGTTTTATCGACAGTTACAACAGTCCTCAAATGTCTTTTTCTCTTGCGAGTTTTTTTATTCAAAATGTGACTTTTATTCGCATGAGCTCTCAAAATCGAACCTGCACCAGTAAATTTAAAACGTTTTTTTGAACCACTATGAGTTTTTAATTTACACATATTCATCCGGCTAATAACAAAAATATATTTAAACTATAAATATATTTTTAAGCCCGTTCACTACCTTTCTGTAAATTATTATCTAGATTTTTATTTTTACTATCATTATTTTGGGAAGCTTTAACCTTAGATTTGGGAGCCAGAAACATTAGCATCGTTCTTCCATCAAGTTTCGCTGGGCGCTCCACGTTCGCAAATTCGTCACAAGAATCCGAAAACTTCTTCATTATCTCTTGACCAATCTCCGGGTGGCCCATTTCTCTGCCCTTAAAACGAATACTAACCTTCACCTTGTCGCCATTTGAAATAAATCTATTAGCATGGGAAACTTTCGTTTCAAAATCGTGAGTGTCTATATTAACTGAAAGACGTACTTCTTTTATATCTGCTATATGCTGATTTTTCCTAGACTCTTTCTCTTTTTTAGCTAACTCAAATTTATATTTACCATAGTTTATAATTTTACAAACCGGCGGTACAGCTTTGTCCGCTACTTTAACTAGATCCAACTGTTTTTCACGAGCTATTTTTCGCGCCTCTGCACTATTGACAATCCCAAGTTGTTCTCCATCAGGGCCAATTAGACGAACTGTCTCATCCCTTATGTCATCATTAATCTGAAACTCTTTATTTTGAAGTTCTTTGCTAATATTTGAGCACCTCCATAAAATTTAATTATTAAAATTAAAATTATAATATAAAACTAAACAAAACTTTATAAAAAATATACATAAACCAATTTACAAAAACTGATTCATGCGTACACAAAAACAAATAATACTAAAAAATATTATTCACATATTTACCCAACATTTACACTATATTTATATATTTTTGACTAAATCACTGTTTTATTAATTTTTACAATTATCATACTAAAATGTAGGTGAGAACGAATCAGTTCTGCTTGTTTTAAATTATTTTTATTCTAATATATCTAATTTTATTTGTCAAGAAAAATTTTTGTTTTTAACTAAACTTTATTTATCACACTTAATTATCTAAGATATAACATTTAATGTTCTTTATTTGAAAATTATTCCCGTAAATTTATAGTATTGACAAAACTTCAAGTAAACACTATAATAAATTGTGTAGATTTACTTTATATTATGGACCCAAAAGGAGTGGTTTTAGTGAATATTATAGATCTTTACAAAAATGAGTCATTTCGTACTAAAATATTAAACAACCAAATTCACAATTTAAAAGAGTTTTATGCGGAATGTGGCCATTCAGAACAAGAGGCAAATGAATATTTACTTTGTTCTTTATCAGAAACCGAATTAAAAAATATTGCAGGAGGTAAAAACGTGCCAGGAGAAAAAGTTATTCTTAAATATGTAAGTTCTGCTCTAAGTGCATTAACGTTGTGTTCATCGATAGGTATTGGAAAAAGTAGTGCTTTAAGTACTGATTTGAGTTCTAGTAGTACCAGATCTACATCTGTTTTAAATTTTAATAGTTCTAGATCAAATTCAAATGATTCAGAATTATCTGAGCGTGAAATTCTAGACAGGCTCCAAAGCATTGAAAAATTAGCACCATATAAGACATTTCATATTTATAGTAAAGCCGAAGTACAGACAGGAAGAAATGTTGTTGGAAAACTAGAAGAATTGGCAAATGACTTAAGAAAAGCTATTAGTGATCCTATTGTTTCTGCCAGTTTGTCTAATACTATTAATCAGATTA
>CAYYWE010000008.1:0-18645 GCA_964475315.1 uncultured Eubacteriales bacterium | reverse complement strand
GCTGGGATTCGTGTCGTCCATGCGCAAGTTACACAGCCCATTGAACAATTTTGCAGCGCCAAAATCTACACAAATTGCTTTCGCATGGCCAATATGCAGATAACCATTTGGTTCTGGTGGAAATCTCGTATGAACAGTTTTGCCATAAAAAACACCGTCTTGTGAAATATCTTTTTTAATATTTTCAAAAATAAAATTACTATTTATATTATTATTTTCTAAGTTTTCCACAAAAAATCACCTACTTATTTAATTTTTTTGAGCACTTTTTAGTTTATCTAAAGCTTGAGATAGTCTGTTTATAGACTCTTCTTTACCTAAAATTTCTAAAATTTCGACCGCACCGCCTGGAGTTACCAATTTGCCAGATATGCCGATTCTTATTGGCCACATCACTACAGAATGTTTTAAATTATTATTACTAGCATAATTAGTTAACAAATTATATATATTTTCGTAATCCCAATTATTTAAATTTTTGAATAAATTTATAATGTTATTTAATATGTCAAAAGAACTTTTTAATGTACTTTTACTTTTTTTATGTTCAAATAAATTTGTATCATAATCACAAATACTTTCAAAAAAATCTATTAAATATGGAATTTCATCCAATTTTGATATTCTATTTTTTATTAATTTACAAATTTTATTAATATCTAAATTTTTGTTGATAATATTTTTACTAATATATTTTAGACTTAATTTCATAAATTCTTGGTCAGGTTTTAATTTTATATACTCAGAATTAAACCAGTCTAATTTTTTATAATCAAATACAGATGGAGACTTACTTATATTATTAATAGAAAAAATGTTTATTAAATCTTGAAGTGAAAAAATTTCTTGGTTACTATCTGGGCACCAGCCCAAAAAAACTATATAATTAATAATAGCTTCAGGCAAATAGCCCATATTTACTAAGTCTTTAAAGCTTACAGCGCCGTGCCTTTTGGATAGTTTTGAAGTGGTGCCATCAGGATTTTGTCCCATGATCAACGGCAAATGTATATACTTAGGAACTTCCCAATCGAAATCTTGATATAGCAAATTATATTTTGGGGTCGACGATAAATACTCGCTTCCCCTAACAACATGTGTGATTTTCATTTCATGATCATCTATGACATTTGCAAAATTATATGTCGGGAATTGATCGCTTTTTATTAAAATCTGGTCCTCAATTTCTTTGTTTTTTATTTGTATTTCACCAAAAACTAGATCATAAAAACTAGTTTTTCCAGTTTTATTAACTTTTTGTCTAATAACATATTTTTTGTTTTGTGACAATAATTTTTGAACCTGTTCTTTAGATAAATTTCTACACGGATCTTCATAACCAGAAATTAAATTATTTTCTTTATTTTCTAATTGGCATTTTTCACAAAAGCAATAATATGCTTTGTTATTTTTTATTAGTTCTTTAGCATATTTTAAATATATATTTTTTCTTTCACTTTGTTTATATGGCCCATAACTGCCGCCTATTTTTGGACTTTCGTCTGGAAAAATTCCAACTGTTTCAAGAGTTTTATAAATAATTTCTTCAGCACCGTCAATTAGTCTATTTTGATCTGTGTCTTCAATTCTTAAAACAAATTTACCATTTTGAGATTTAGAAATTAAATACTCATAAAGAGCAGTGCGTAAATTACCTATGTGCATGTACCCAGTAGGACTAGGAGCAAACCTAGTTCTAACACACTTATTAACCAAAACAATTTCTCCTTTATATATTTTTTGTATATTTATAATATTTTTTTGATATATTCTTCAAGACAAATATTCTGTTCTTTTATTTTAATAGCGTGTTCTTTGCCCACATATCTAAAGTGCCACGGCTCATAAATTACGCCCGTAATATCTTTAAATTTCTCCTGATATCTTTCGATAAAACCGTATTTATGTGCGTTTTCTTTGAGCCATTTGTATTCTGGTGTTTTATAAAAATTATCCTCGACTCCATTAAAGTCTATCGCGAGACCCGTATTATGCTCGCTCGTATACGGTCTAGCAACGACTTTTGAAGCTCTATTTTCTGCTTCTTCGTCTGAGATTAGCTCTTTTGATTTTTCTCTTTCTACTTGTTTATTAAATAATTTTGTTTGTAAATTAATATTTCTATATCCTGACGAAATCCACAAAATTATGTTATCTTTTTTAGCATTTTCTATCATGTCTTCCAAATCGTCAAATAATAATACGTTAACTTCTTTGCCACGACAAATTTTAGTTTTAATATTAATATCTTCAATTTTATTTTCAGAATTTACTACTATCAATTCCAACGCACAAGTTTTATTCCACTCCGAAAAATCATAAAAATTAATATTATTTAATTTTTTATTATTAATATTATTATTTTTGTTTTGAGATTTAGATAAATTTTCTTGTTTTTGGGACTCACGCTCAAGTTCTTTTTGTTCTAGTTCGGTAAAGTTATTTATATTTTCTAAATCTTGAGAATTATTAAAAATATTTTTAGTGTTATAATTATTATTCAAATTTTCTTGATTAAGTTTTGATTTATTATTATACAAAGTAACACAAAAAGCTATTATAGATATTATTAAAAACAAAATTATTGACGTGATTATTATTAACCATTTAGATGTTTTAGTTAAAATTTTTTTTGATTTTGAATAAAATTCCAATTTTTTTCTTGCTCGGTCTGTAAGACGTCTATAATTTTTCATAATAATTTCAAAATTTCTCCTAATTTTTTGGTTTCATGGTTGGAAAAATTATGACATCTCTTATTGACGAACTGTTTGTTAGCAGCATTACAAGTCTGTCAATGCCAATCCCTAGGCCGCCTGTTGGTGGCATTCCATATTCGAGCGCCGTAACAAAATCTTCATCTATTAAATTTGCTTCCTCGTCGCCTTGCTCACGCAATTTCATTTGATACTCAAAACGTTTTCTTTGATCTATAGGATCATTAAGTTCAGAGTAGGCATTCGCGAGTTCCCGTCCAGTCACAAAAAGTTCAAATCTTTCAACTAAATAATTACAATCAGGCTTTTTCTTAGTTAACGGCGAAACTTCTATTGGATAATCATATATAAAAGTAGGCTGAATCAAATTTTCTTCTACTTTTTCTTCGAAAATTCTATTTAAAATTTCTCCCCAAGTATCACTTCTTTTGTACTCTATATTTAATTTTTCACAGATTTCTTGTGCTTTAATATTATCTCCTATAAACAACGAAAAATCATAATTTGTATATTTTTTTACTGCATCTGTCATAGTAATTCTGTCAAATTTTTCAAAAATTTTAATTTCTTGTTCTTGATATATTAATTTTTTTATATTTACACTCTTTGCACACTCACGAATTAAACTTTCAGTTAGGTTCATCATATCAAAATAATTCGAGTAAGCTTGATAAATTTCCATAAGAGTAAATTCAGGATTGTGCCTGGTCGACATACCTTCGTTTCTAAACTGTCTTCCGATCTCATAAACCCTGTTCATACCGCCTACAATTAATCTTTTCAAATACAACTCAGGTGCAATTCTCAAATACAAATCAATATCTAAACTATTGTGATGTGTCACAAACGGCCTAGCAGTGGCACCACCAGCAATAGAATTCAAAATGGGTGTTTCGACTTCAATATAGTCTTTTTTGTCCAAAAATTCTCGAATAGTTTTAATAATTTTGCTTCTTTTTATAAAAACTTCTTTAGTTTCTGAAGAACAAATCAGATCTAAATATCTCTGTCTATATCTGGTGTCGGTGTCTTTTAAACCATGAAATTTTTCAGGCATAGCCAAAAAAGATTTTGATAATAACATAATATTATGAGCATGTATAGAAATCTCACCACGACGCGTTTTGAAAACATAGCCCTCAATTCCAATAATATCACCAATATCCCACAAATCACTGAAATCTTTGTACTTGTTTTCGCCGACATCATTAATTTTAATATAAACCTGAATTTTTCCAGTATTATCCAAAATGTCTATAAAAGTAGCTTTGCCCATATCTCTACGACTCATAATTCTGCCAGCTAATTTTACAGTTTTGTTTTCATATAATTCAAAATTATCTAAAATATTTTTACTATTATTATTTACATCAAAACTTGTAATTTCAAACGGGTCTTGATTTTTTTGTTTTAATTTATCAAACTTTTCTTTTCTAATATTAAAAATTTCGTTAATATTTACGTTATTATCAAGATTAGAAATATTGTTTTCGTCCATAAACATCCCTACTTATAATTTAATATAATCAAAATATTATTTATATATTTCTAAAATTTTGTACTTTGTAAGCCCACCCGGGGTTTCTATCTCTACTTCTTCGCCAACTTTTTTCCCTAAAAGTCCTGCACCGACTGGAGATTCGTCTGAAATTTTTCCCGCTATTGGGTCTGCTTCGCTCGGACCAACTATTTTATAATCCAGAATTTCGTCATACTCTAAATCATGAACTTTTATTTTTGATCCAACATAAACAATTTCTGTGCTTAGTTCTTGTTCATCAATTATTTTGACGTTTTTTAACATATTTTCAAGTTCTAAAATACGTGCTTCAGTAATAGCTTGCTCGTTTTTAGCTTCATCATATTCGCTGTTTTCAGAAAGATCTCCGAAAGATAACGCAACTTTAATTTTTTCTGAAATTTCTTTTCTCTTTATAGTTTTTAAATTTTCAAGTTCAGACTCTAAATTTCCAAGTCCTTCTCTTGTAACCAAAACTTGTTTTGCCATTAATCAAATCACTCCGAAATATTTTTATATTTTTAATAAATTATTTTAGCACCACAATTCCCCCTCCGAAAAAATTCACGTTCGAAAGGGAGTTTTCTAGTTTAACTATACAAAACTTTTAAATAAAAAATAAATTAAAAAATTATTAAATATCTAATTTATGCTTGTCTCTAAATAGTCTTGTAGTTCTTTATCTTCTTTTTTTTTCTTTCTGTCAAACAACGCAAACAGCGCAACCGCAAGCGACATAACAGTAATCACTGAAGTCACTACGCCTACCACAAACGCTAAATTACTTGATTTGTTATTTCTCACAAATATCATTCCCCTAACTGATTTATACTATTTTTTATCACAGCATATTTTAATATATACTTTTTGATTAGTCAAGTTGCATGGGGTTAGAGCTCGTATTCATAAAAAATATTATTCTATTCAAAAGCTCTGCTTTTTATTTTGTGAATGGCTAAAATCAGCAAATTCCCTATTGACAACTAAGAATTTGTATGATAAAATACTTTTATAATTGATTTTTGTAAGGAGCAAGGCACTTGATGAAAATGAGAAACATTAAAAGGGTTAGCGCTATGGTGTTAGCAAGTTTAAACATAGGTTCAATTTTCGTACAAAATTTATATGCGTCTAGTAATTCTAGTAAAGCGGTTGTACGCAGTTCTAACAATTCTAAAAAGTGTGAACAAACTAGAAAGTTTGATTTTGTAGATTTACCGCAAATTGCTACTTTGTTAGGTATCGGTGGAGTACTGTGTGTCGGCATGGATGAAATTGTAATTAGATCTATTGTTAGAAAGTTTAGTAAAAAAACAAAATTAAAAGAGACAAAATTAGCAGAAACGCCTAAAAACATGTCGGTTTTTAAATATGAAAAAAACATAATTACCGATACATTTAAATATTTAAAAGATTGTAGTATAAGTAAAACAGTTACTGATTACTTAGAAGCTTTCGAAGATTTTGGATTGAAGTTGTGTGATCAGAATTTTAGTTATGGTGAGGCTAGCAAGCTGGATTTTGATGAATTATTAGAAAAAAATATAGGATTAGAAAAAGTGCTCAAAGCGTTGTTTGATTTGATGTGTAAATTTCTGTATAATATAGAGGGTGGCTACAATGGTTTGGTGTTGAAGATAAAAGAATTATATAATGAATGTGATATAAGTGAGGATCTCCCTGTATCAATTAATGTAATTAATAATTTTGTGGAAGTTTTTCAAAGAGTCACGGCGGATAAACCAGGTGGTTTATTGGGTGTAAATATTGGCCTTCGAGTTATACTAGATGTACGTAAAAAATATACAGGCGAAAGTGTAGACATAGATCATGACCTCGTTAAGGTTATAACGAATATACGTGAAAACTATAGAGACGTATATAATAGATATCGACTTATTTTAAAAATGGAAACCGAAATCGACCGTATATGCAAAATCTTGTCGCCTGTAATAACAGGAGAAAACAAGGGAAACTTAGACGACGATGCTAATGATTTTTTTGCTGAGAGGAGTAAGAAATATTCGGAATGCAAAACTTTTGGAATGGCATATTTATATACATACACTACATATAATGAAGAAAGTTTTAAGAAATTGGTTTTAGAAAGTCAATATAAAAATGTTAAAACCTGCATTTTGGAGATGTTTAGGATTTGTGGAGGTTGCTTAAATAATAATTACAAACCAGCCGAAGACAATATTAAAAATTATTTAGAACAAAAATTAAAAGAGCTTGGACTAAAAGGTGAATAATGAAATTAACAGTAAAAAATAGATAAAAATATTTAATTGTTGCAAATAAAACAATTCGGAGATATAATACTTGTTAGGAAATAAAAGTAGAAATCTCTGAATTTTTTTGTGGAGGAATGAGCAAATCTATGAGTATAAACAATAAATATCGCACGGAATACTGCGGTATTGTGACCGAAAAAATGGTTGACAAAAATATTAAAGTAGCCGGGTGGGTTGAGAACATTCGAGACCATGGAGGCGTAATTTTTGTAGATCTCAGGGATCAGACTGGGAACGTACAGGTCGTCATAAATGATTACAAAATAATTAAAAATATTTCAAAAGAGAGTACGATTAGCGTTTCTGGCAAGGTGGTATTAAGGACAGAGGAAAATATTAATCCAAAATTAAAAACTGGACTAATAGAAATTAAATGTGACGAATTAAATTTATTAGGAAAATGTAGCTCAATGTTACCGTTTGAGATTTCAAATTCTGTAGACACAAAAGAAGAGTTGAGATTAAAATACAGGTTTTTAGATTTAAGAAATAAAAAAATGCATGATAATATAATATTTAGATCTAAAGTGCTGAATTTTTTAAGAAACAAAATGTGTGAGTTAGGATTCACGGAGATACAAACACCGTTATTGTCAGCATCGTCGCCAGAAGGGGCACGAGATTATTTGATACCTAGCAGAAAACATCCAGGAAAATTTTATGCGTTACCACAAGCACCACAAATATTTAAACAATTATTAATGGTGTCGGGATTTGACAGATATTTCCAGATTGCGCCGTGTTTTAGAGATGAAGATTCGCGTGCAGATAGATCACCTGGTGAATTTTACCAGTTAGATTATGAGCTTTCTTTCGCGACTCAAGAAGATGTTTTTAAAATCACAGAAGAAGTAATATACGAAACTTTCAGCAAATTCTCCAAGAAACAAGTTTCTAGTGCGCCATTTTTGAGAATAACCTACAATCAAGCTATGCTAGAATATGGCACAGATAAGCCTGATTTGAGAAATCCGTTAAAAATTATAGACGTCAGTGAAATTTTTGCAAATTCAGGATTTGCAGCATTTGAAAATAAAATTGTCAGATCTATAACTGTACCGGGATGTGCCAGTCAACCGAGAAAATTTTTTGACAAAATGCAAGAATTTGCTGCAGAAATTGGTATGCAAGGCTTAGGATATATTAAAATTAACGAAAATTTTGAGTTTTCTGGACCTATAAATAAATTTATTCCTGATGATAAGCGAGAATTATTAATAAACAAATGTAATCTTGTTAAGAATTCGGTAATTTATTTTATAGCTGACAAAAATAAAAACACTGTTTCTAAGTTTGCTGGCCAAATTCGTACGGAGTTAGCTAAAAAACTAGATTTAATTGATAAAAATAAATTTGAGTTTTGTTTTATAGTTGATTTTCCTATGTATGAATTAGATGAAGAAGCTGGAAAAATTATTTTTACTCATAACCCGTTTTCGATGCCACAAGGTGGACTTGATGATTTATTAAACAAAAACCCGCTAGAAATATTAGCTTTTCAGTATGATTTGGTTTGTAACGGAATAGAATTATCTTCAGGTGCTGTTAGAAACCATGATCCTGAAATTATGTTAAAAGCTTTTGAGATAGCTGGCTATACTGAACAAGATATTACGGAAAAGTTTAGCGCACTTTATAATTCGTTTAAGTTTGGCGCGCCACCACATGCTGGAATGGCTCCGGGAATAGATCGTATGTTAATGTTATTGTTAGACGAAGATAATATTAGGGAAGTAATAGCGTTTCCCATGAATAGTAATGCTCAAGACGTATTATTAGGCTCTCCGACAGAAGTTTCAGAGTTGCAACTCAGAGATATACACATAAAAATCAAAAATAATTTAAAATAATTATGTATTTTATTTAATATTTTTTTGAAAATTTATAAGGAGTTGTTAATTTTATGATAACTAAGAATGAAATTATTAATATTACAAATTTATCTAAATTGTACTTAACCCAAGACGAACTAGATGATTTTTTGTCAGAAATGACAGGTATGATAAAATTTGTTGATCAATTAGATAATATAAGTAATACAAATAATTTAGAAAATAATAATATAAGTTTAAATAATATTAAAAATGCTTGGCGTGAAGATATTATACATGAGTCATATAAAAGAGAAAAAATTTTTCAAAATGTAAACAATGGCAAAGATGGTTTTTTTTATCTTGAAAAATTTAAATAAATTTTAAATAATAATTTATTTTTATAAATTATTTTGGAGCGTGATTGTTAAAATATGGTTAAAAAAATTCATGATATGTTATGTACCAAAAAAATTTCATGCGAAGAATTAACACGTAAATATTTAGATGAGATTAAAAAAAGTAACTTAAATTCTTATGTTAATATTACAGAAAACAAAGCTTTAGAAAGTTCTAGAATTGTTGACAAAAAAATTAATAACCAGGAAGAAATTGGTATTCTTGAGGGGATACCTATGACCTTGAAAGATAATATTTGTACAGAAGACATAAAAACTACGTGCTGTTCGAAAATTTTAGAGAATTACGTACCAATTTATAATTCTACGGTTTGGGATAAATTAAATAAAAATAATAGTGTTTTATTGGGCAAAACTAACATGGACGAGTTCGCAATGGGTTCGTCATGTGAAACTTCATGTTATGGTGCGACTAAAAATCCACATAATTTAGGTTGTGTTCCTGGTGGAAGTTCAGGTGGAGGTGCTGCTGCAGTCGCCGGAAATTTGGCAGTTTACGCTCTCGGTTCGGATACTGGGGGTTCGGTGCGTCAACCTGCGAGTCTTTGTGGAGTTGTCGGTCTAAAGCCTACTTACGGTTCGGTTTCTAGGTACGGTTTGGTAGCATATGCTTCTAGTTTTGACCAGATTGGTCCGATTGCTAAGTCCGTAGAAGATATTTCTATAATTTTTGACAATATTTCGTTTTATGACCCTATGGATTCTACTTCTAATGATATATTAAAAACAAATAAAATTAAAACTTATGATTATTTAAATAGTGACATAAAAAATATTAAAATAGGTATCCCGAGAGAGTATTACAATAGTATAGACCCAGAAGTTAAAGAACACTTAGAGAATTCTATGAAAATTTATGAGTTGTTAGGAGCACATATAGAATATTTTGATTTACCAGAAATTAAATATTCTTTGCCAGTGTATTATATTTTAACTTGCGCAGAAGCTTCTTCAAATCTTGCTCGTTTTGATGGCGTAAGATACGGTTTTAGAGCTGAAAATTATAAAAATATTAATGAAATGATTTGCAAAACTAGAAGTTCAGGTTTTGGAAAAGAGGTAAAGAGAAGAATTTTATTGGGAAATTATGTATTAAGTTCAGGTTACTATGATGCTTATTATAAGCGTGCTCAAAATTTGAGAAGTTTAATAAATCAGGCTTTTGAGAAAAGTTTTGAAAAATATGATGTTTTACTAACTCCGACTTCTCCCACGACGGCTTTTGAACTCAACAAAAATTATAGTTCGCCGGAAGAAGGCTATCTCGCAGATATTTGTACGGTTCCGATTAATATTACGGGAGTTCCTGCTGTGTCTATACCGTGTGGTTTTGATTCAAAAAATTTGCCGATAGGCATGCAATTAGTAACAAAAAAATTTGGAGAATACAAAATTTTAAATATTGCACACCAATTTGAATTATACACAGAGTTTAAATTTTCTAAAAATTTGAATACCGGAGTGAATATTTGTGAGTTATAGTGATAATTATGAGTTAGTAGTGGGCTTAGAAACACACGTAGAGTTGTCTACTAATACTAAAATTTTTTGTAGTTGTGTAAATAATTTTGGCGATGAACCTAATACTCATTGTTGCCCCATATGCATTGGTCTGCCTGGGACTTTGCCAAAATTGAATTCTGAAGTTATTAAACTCGCGGTAATAGCGGGTCTGGTTACGAACTGTCAAATTAACCTAAAATCTTATATGGACAGAAAAAATTATGTATATCCTGATCTATCTAAGGCCTATCAAATTTCACAATACTCTATTCCTATTTGTCGAGATGGTTATATAACTCTTTCTAATAACAAAAAAATTAGAATAAATCGAATTCATATGGAAGAGGACGCTGGTAAACTGGTCCACAGAAATGGCGATGTATATATAGATTACAATCGTGGTGGTGTTCCATTAATAGAAATAGTTACAGAACCTGATATTAGTTCTTCAAGTGAAGCTAAAGAATATGTTGAAAAGTTACAGAACATTTTGAGATATGCTGGCGTTTCTGACTGTAAAATGCAGGAAGGTTCTATGAGATGCGATGTTAATGTGTCCGTAAAAAATAAAAATAGCACAAAATTAGGCACTAGAACAGAAATCAAAAATATGAATTCTGTGACTTTTATGACCAAAGCTATAGATTATGAATTTGAGAGACAAACAGAGTTACTAATTAACAATCAAGAAATAGTTCAACAAACATTAAAATATATAGAAAGTTCAAATTCTACAGAACCTATGCGTGACAAAGAAGATGCACAGGATTATAGATACTTTCGTGACCCAGATTTAGTAGAAATTTCTTTAACACCTGAATATGTTCAAGAATTAGAATCTCAGTTGCCAGAATTACCAGAATCTAGAATAAATAAATATGTAAATTTGTATGAAATATCCGAGAAAGATGCTGTGTTGTTGTCTAGGTATAAAAAAGTGTCCGATTTTTTTGAAAGTTCTATACAAAATTTAAAATCGCCTAAAATAATTTCTAATTTTATAATAGGTCAGATTTTTATGATTATAGAAACAGAATCTGAACGCGAAAAATTTGATATTTTAGTCACGCCTGAACAGATAAATAAACTAGCAATTCTAGTAGAAACTAACAAAATCAATATGAATCTTGCCAAAAAGACTCTTATAAATATGCTGGAAACTGGCAAAGATATATCTGAATTTATCTCTGAGCAAGATATACAGGGCATTTCTGAGCAAGATCTAAAAAAACTGTGTCAAGAAGCTATTAATTCTAATCAAAATGCTGTCCAAGATTATCTCAATGGCAAAGAGAAAGCTTTAAAGTCTATTTTGGGTTGCGTGATGAAGCAAACTCGTGGTCGTGGAAATGCGCAGCTTATAGAAAGTATTTTAATAAAATTAATTAAAAACTAAATCTAGTTGTTTTTTTATTTAGAATAATTAAAATAATAAACATAAATTTTTTAACCCACAAAATAAATAAACAAAAAAGCAAATTTGACTTTAAATCATATATGTGATAAAATAAGACTTAGGTAGTAATTATTAAGATTATAAAAAACCAAGGGGAAGATTATGAAAAAATTATCTGGATGGTCAATTTTTGGAATAGTATTTTTTGGATTAATATTAGTTACTGGGGGTTGGGCAATAGGAAGTTATAATAATTTAGTAAGCTTGTACGAAAATGTACAAAGTCAGTATTCAAATATAGATGTATATTTACAAAGACGTGCAGATTTAATACCTAATTTGGTAAACACTGTAAAAGGATACACAGCACATGAATCACAAATATTAGAAGAAATAGCGAAATCTCGTGAAAAATTAGCTAGCTCTAACAGTATATCAGAGAAGGTTGAGGCTAATGATGAGTTGTCGAGTGCGATTAATAAATTATTAATTGTGGTTGAAAATTACCCCAACCTCAAAGCAGATACTCAGTTTACGGCGCTTTGTGACGAATTATCTGGGACTGAAAATCGTATAGCAGTAGCGCGTAAAGACTATAATCTAGCAGTACAAAATTATAATAAAAATATAAAAAAATTCCCTATGGTTTTAATTGCGAATATGTTAGGGTTTGGTTTGGCCGAAAGATTTGAAGCGACCGAGAATTCAAAAGAAACTCCGGTCGTAAATTTTAATTAAATTGTGCACTAAAAATATTTTTTAAAAGAGGGGGTATGTGGTACGAAAAAATTTAAAAATGAAATTAGTTTTGTTTTAGTATTATTTGCTTTTATATTAATTTCTAATAAAGTTTCCGGTGTTATAAAATTAAATAGAGATTTTTATACTAATGACTATGTTAATAGTTTGTATCCGGGAACTAAAAATTTTTATATTAATAATAATGTCAATATTTTGAGCCAGGAAACTGAAAATTTTTATATTAATGACAATGCCAATATTTTGAGCCAGGAAACTAAAGATTATGTTTTAAATAACAGCAAAATTTTGGATCAAAAGACCAGTGCGCAGGTTGTAGTAGTGACTGTTAAATCTTTGGAAAGTAAAAATATAAATGATTATGCACTGGAATTGTTTAGAAAACTCGGAATAGGTGACGAAAAATTAAATAATGGTTTATTAATATTATTGGCTATGAACGAAAGAGAGATACGTGTTGAGGTAGGTCCGGGACTGGGAGGACGTATAAATGATGCAAAAGCCGGAAGGTTTTTGGACGAGTACAGCATGCCGTATTTAAAAAACAATGACTGGGATACTGGCATAAAAACGCTTTATTCTGCGCTAATTTCTGAGGTTTATGCTGAATATAACATGGAAGCACCCGATGAAATAGCAGATATTTTCTCGAGTTATATTCCGGTCGAAAATGATATTGGAATTATTTTGTTGATCGTGATATTTGGGTTGATAGTGGTGTTTGGTGGTATTGTACCGTTTATGGTTATTCTCTTTCGCAGGCCTAAATTATTATTTACTACTACTTATTATCACAACAATGACGACGATGATAATTATCATGGTGGCGGTGGCTTTTTTGATAGTGGCGGTAGTTTTTCAGGTGGTGGAGGCTCTTCTGACGGCGGCGGTGCGTCAAGAGGATTTTAAAATATAATTAAAAATATTTAAAAAGAAGTGAAAAAAATAGAAATTAAAATTGCACATTGTGCGGATGTACACATAGGTTCTAAAACGAATGGTACTGAAATTTCAGAAAGTTTTTATAGTTTTTTGCAAATTTGTAAACGGAAAAGTGTACAAGTTATATTAATTTCAGGAGATTTGTTTGATAATTTTAATATATCTGAAAATTGTTTAAACTTAATTAAAGAAGAGCTAGAAGAGACTAATATACAAACTTTTATTTCTCCTGGGAATCATGATCCGTATACTTCTGATTCGGTTTATAACACTACAGAATGGCCAGATAATATTTATATATTTAATAATAAAAAATTAAATTTTGTAGAAATTCCTGAATGTAATACTAGAATTTATGGTGCAGGCTTTAATAGTATTTATGAAAGTAAAAGTTTGTTTGATTTAGATAATGTTTTAGATAATAATTATATAAATATATGCATTATGCATGGCGATATATTAAAACCACAGGGAAATTTATATAATTATATTAGTTTAGAAGACATAAAAAATAGTAATTTTGACTATGTTGCTCTTGGACATATACATAAAAGGACTGAAGTCAAAAAAATTGGAAATACTTGGTATGCGTATGCTGGTAGCATAATGAGTACGGGTTTTGGTGAGTTAGGTACTAAAGGCGCTTATATTGGTAAAGTTTCGAAGAATATTTGTGATTTGAAATTTACTAAAACTTGCGTACGTACTTATGAAAAAATTTCTATAGATATTTCTTTAAGTAATAATTATAGTGAAATTGCACACAAAATAATTAAAAAAATAAGTGAATTTGATAATTATAATAATAATTATTATTGTGTTTATATTACAGGAGAATTAAATGAAGATTTTTTAATAAACACAAAATATCTTGAACAAGTACTAAAAGTAGATTTATTTTTTGTTAAAATAATAGATAATACATATGTAAAAATAGACATAGAAAAATTAAAATATAAAAGTGACCTGAAAGGACTATTTGTACGGAAAGCATTGGAAAAAATTGAAAAAGCAACAAGTGACTATGATAAAAATATAATTAAAAATGCATTAAAGATAGGGATAAGAGCTTTCTCGGAAGAGGTGTTATACGATGAAGATTAAAAAAATACAAATAAGTTCTTTTGGAAAATTTAATAATTTTGAAATATTATTAAATGAAAATTTACAGGTTATTTACGGAAAAAATGAAGCCGGAAAGTCTACTATTATGGATTTTATTAAAATTATGTTATATAGTAGGCAAAATGGTGAAAATACTACTAAAGATGATAAGATTTTTCGTACAAAATATATACCTTGGAATAGTACTCTGGAAATGGGTGGCGCCATTGAGTTTATTCATAATAGTAATTATTGTAAATTACAAAAGAAAATAGATAGTGATTCTGTTTTAAAAGATGTTACTGAATTGTTAAATTTGTCAAATGGAGAGATATTAAATTTAGGTAAAAGACAAGAAGTTGGAGAGTATTTATTTAATATAGATTTAAAAACTTTTGAACGTACGAGCTTTATTAAGAATCTTGGTAGCACAGATTTTGAACAAATAAAAAATTCAAATAATAGCTTAACAGACAAAATTGTCGATTTTTTTTTGATTAGCGAAAAAAAGATATCTATTAATTTAATTATGGAACGTATTAGCGATGCTATAAAAGACTTAAAACGTAACAAAGACAAAAATGGAAAAATTCCAGATTTGAGTAACGAAATAAACTGTTTATTAGACAGAATAAATAATTTTAAAGAATTAGAGAAAGAACAATTGGTAATATTAAACAGATTACATGAAATGGAAAATTTAAAACAAGAATATAAGTATTTAAAAATACAACTAGAAAATTATGAAATGAATAAAAAAGTTTTGTTGTTAACAGATTTGCTAGATTTAATATTACAAACTGAGGATTTAATAAATAATTTGCCAGATTTTATATATGTACAAAAATTAAGAAGAATTTACGGAAAAATTAGATTATGTGAATACAAAATTTCTGAACTGAGAGAAAAATTGTCTGACCAAGATGGTAATTTAGATTTAATTTTTAATGAAGATTTGGTCGAATTTGAGGCGGCTTTGTTACGTAAGCAAGAATTAGAGTTGGAATCTAATAATTTAAAATTATTTTTAGAAAATTGTGACAATAGTACATATTGTTTTAATTATATTGATAATAACTTGTTAGAAAATTATAAAAAACAAAAGCTAGAGTTAACTAATTTACAGAATTTAAAAAATCAAATTAATTTAAATATTAATGAAAATAGTTCGAAGAAGACTATTTTGGAGAATAATTTAAATAACACGAAAAAAATATTGATAAATAGTAATATTATTAGTTTATTAGTGACACTTTTTTTAAGTATATTTAGTGTGTATGTTCGAAAATTTAGTATAATTAGTTTAATATTGTTATGTATAAACTTTATTTTTGGTATATTTAATATAAATAATAAGTTTAAAAAAATAAAATCTGCAAAAAAAAGAACTAAAAGAAATTGATTTACAAGTTTTTGATAATAAATTGTCTGATTTAGAAGATAAAATTTTAAATTTAACAGAGAGCTTGAGTTTAAAAAAAGCACAAATTTTGGATTTTATTAACAAAAAAGTAAATATTAATAACGAAAATGTATTTAAAATTTTAAATTTAAAACATGTAAATTCTGTTCAGGAATACTATCAAAAATATGCACATTCTGAAAATATGTTAAAAAATCAAGATTGTTTAGATGGTTTGAAAAAAGATTTTGTTAATAAAGTATTGATTTGCAAAAAAATAAATGATTATCGTGAAGCTGAACTTTATTTTAATAAATTGATTGCTGATTGTGAGAATATAGACAAAAATGTGGCAAAAATTGAACATTATATATATACTTTAGGCATAAAATTTACAGATACAAAAAGTTTAGAAGATCATATAAAAAAGCTAGAATTAAATATTGATAAAAAAAATGTTATATCTGAGTTTGACGTTGAAAAAATTAAAGAAAAAATTCAACGTTTTGATAATATGAATTTTGAAATAATTTATTTGACAAATTACAAAAAATTAAAATCTCCAGATGATAATATATACGAATTGAACAAAAAATTAAGTTACTCTAAAGAAAAATTATTAAAAATGGAAGACTACTTGACAAGTCTAAAAATAGCTAAAAATATATTAGAAGAATGTATTGATGATACTAGAAATCAATTTTATCCAGGGTTAGACAATCAGGCTTCTTTAATTTTTAAAGAAATTACTAATAGCAAGTATGACCGTATTTATGTTCCAAAAGATTATAAAATTTGTATAAATTATAATTTTATTGATAGAAATTTTAGTAATTTTAGCTCAGGAACTATTGACCAAGTATATTTATCTGTGAGAATAGCAATGGCTAAATTTATTTCTAATAACAAATTACCGTTAATTTTAGATGATGTTTTTATTAGATATGATGAAGAAAGACTTAGAAATACATTAAATTTTTTGAGAAAAATTTCTGAAAATACTCAAATTATTTTATTTACATGTCATGATTATATTATTGAAATGTTAAAAAAATATATTACAGATCAAAATTCAGTCAAAATAACTATTATATGAGTTTATAAATTGATTTTTGTATAATTGTATAAATTCAAAAAATTATATTGATTAATTATTTTAAGGCTTGAATTGATTTTTGAATTATTGTAAACTAAACTTATTATTTTTTTGTTAGAAAGGATGTCCTGATGAGTTATTTAGACAAAAAAAGTATCAGAGATATTGATGTTAAAGAAAAAAAGGTTTTCTTGCGCTGTGATTTTAATGTTCCGCTAGATAATGACGGCAATATCACTGATACCAGACGTATAGACGAGTCTTTAAAAACTATAAAATATTTAATAGACAATAAGTCTAAAGTGATTTTATGTTCACACTTAGGGAGACCAAAGTGTGAGTTTACAGGAAGTCTTTCAATGGCTCCAGTTGCGAAATATTTAACTAGTATTTTGGGGCGCGAAGTTAAATTATTACTTGATTCTAAAGATCAAGAAACAAGAGAATTTGTAGAAAATATGTCAAGTGGCGAAGTTTGCATGCTCGAGAACATAAGATTTGCCGAAGGTGAAAAGACTAATAGCTCTGAACTTGCAGAAAGCCTAGCTTCTCTAGCCGAAGTTTATATTAATGACGCTTTTGGTGCGTGTCATAGAGAACATGCTTCAACGTGCGGAATTGCAAAACATCTTCCGTCTGGCTATGGATTTTTAATAGAAAAAGAGCTTTCTGTTATGACAAAAGTTCTTGATAAACCCAGAAGACCATTTGTTGCAATTTTGGGTGGTGCAAAGATTTCTGACAAAATTGGAGCTATAGATAATTTACTGGACATAGTAGATGTTTTGATAGTTGGTGGCGGAATGTCATACACTTTTGCTAACGCATTGGGGTATTCTGTTGGAACTTCTTTGTGCGAAAGCGACAAATTAGATCTTGCTAAAAACATGATGGCCAAAGCAAAAGATAAAAATGTGAAATTTTTATTACCTTTGGATATAAGAGTTGCCAGGGAATACAGCCCAAATTCTGAGTCTAAAATAGTAGATTTTGATAAAATTCCTGATGGTTGGATGGGTTTGGATATCGGACCGAAAACCGAAAAATTATTTTCTGGAGCCATTTCAGATGCAGGAACTGTTATCTGGAATGGACCTATGGGTGTTTCTGAGTGGGATAGATTCGCAAGTGGTACACTAGCGCTTGCAAAAGCTATAGCTGGTACAAACTCGATTTCTATTATTGGAGGTGGCGACTCAGCTGCGGCAGTGTTCAAACTTGGTTATGCTGACAAAATGACACATATTTCTACTGGTGGCGGTGCGTCTTTACGTCTTCTAGAAGGTAAAGCTTTACCAGCTATCGAAGCTCTAGAAAATATTTAAAAAAGTAATATTAACTACAATAATCTTCAAGTATTATATTTAATTCTTGAAGATTATTTACTTTTATACCAGTTTGTAACAATTTTTGGTCAAACTCGGGCAAATCTTTTATATTTATAGAAGTAATTTTTACAGGAGTGTTTGTGTTAATATTATTATTTAGTTTAAATACAGCTATATAACCATTATGATTTTTTATTTTATAATTTTCAAAATTATTTTCCTGAGAATTAATATTATTATTTTCTAAAATTATGTGTTCTGAATTATTTTTTTCAAAATTTGTACTCGTGTCTATAATATTATTAGTATTATTATTTGGCAAAAATAAATTATTATTATAAAAAAATGCATA
>CAYYWE010000007.1:0-18745 GCA_964475315.1 uncultured Eubacteriales bacterium | reverse complement strand
TAAGAGCGAAGCGTTTTCTGCGATTACGATATTTTTCAGAAAGAATTCTAAAACGTTTAATAAAGGCTATAACATGCTCGTTTTGGACTCCTCGCTTGAAGTTTTACGGGTTGTTTTCTGTGAGAGGGTGTTTTTCGTCCTCTTTTTTAAATTTTTTGATTTTGTAAGAAGTCTAATTATATGCCATTTTTTAGTGCATAGTTTCTCAAGGCAAGACCGCACAAATGGCAATAGACAAAATATAAAAAATATTTAATAATATTTAGACTGATTTTTAAAATAATATTAAAAAAATTAACATAGATTTGTAACTGGATTTTGTTATTAAATTCAGTTATAATTTTTTATATTTTTTGAGTAAAATTAGACAAAACAGGAGAAATGAAGTCCATGATCAATTTTATTTTTGGAAGATCGGGATATGGTAAAAGTGAATATTTAAAAAATTTAATTCTTAAAGAAATAAATTTTAATAATAAAACAATTCTAATCACACCTGAACAAAGTTCTTTTGAAACAGAAAAAAATTTATTAGAATTTTTAGGTAACCAAAATTTTTCAAAAATACAAGTATTAAATTTTTCGGGATTATCAAAATTTGTTTCAAACATGTTAGAAATACCAGAAATGCAGCCAATTAATAACATAAAACAAATATTAACTTTAAATAAAACACTTTATATTTTAAACTCGCAATTAAAAATATACAAAAAAAGTTCAAATAATATAAAATTTATGGAATTATTGTTGAACACAATACAAGAGCTAAAATCGAACAAAATTACTGTTAAAATATTAGAGAAAATTTTAAAATTATCAAAAAAAGAATTATTAAAACAAAAAATTCAAGAAATCATACTAATTTATGACACTTTTAATAAAGTTTATTACGAAAATTATCAAGAATCTTCAGATGTATTGAATTATATAGAAATATTAATTAAAAATCATAATATTTTTAGTGATTATATAGTATTTATAGATGAATTTGACAGTTTTAACGCTCAGCAAATTTCTATTGTAGAGCATATAATATTGCAGTCTTCAAAAATATATATGTCATTTTGTACTGATAATTTAAATACAAATTATTATTTGTTTAATAATATTAATAATACTGTAAATAAAATAAAGAAAATAGCACAAAAAAACTCTGTAAAATTTAAAATTTTAAATATTTTTACATATAATAAAAGAGCTAATAATCAAGAGTTAAGAACGCTGGAACAAAATCTTTTTTTACCTAACAAAACTAAAAATCACAATATTCCCGAAAATATATTTTTGTACAGTGGATTTGATATACACGATGAATGTGAATTTATAGTAAAAACAATCAAAAATTTAATAATTACTGAAAAATATTATTATAAAGATTTTGCAATTTTAATAAGAAATAATTCAGATTATCCTGAAATTTTAAAAAATTTGTTCAAAAAAAGTAATATAAAATACTTTTTAGACTTTCCGGAAAAATTATTTAATAAGAATTTGACTAATTTTATTTTGTCTGTATTTGAAATAATATTATATAATTATGACTATCAAGATATTATAAAATTATTAAAAACAGGGCTCGTTAATATTTCGACAGAAGAAATTTCACTGCTTGAAAATTATGTATTACTATGGAAGATTAGATCAAAAAATTGGTTGTCAAATTTTACTATGCATCCTGAAGGCTGGTATAAAAATTTTGAACCAAAAGATATAGAATTATTAAACAAAATTAATGAAACTAGACAAAAAATAATAAATCCAATAGAAAATTTTAAATCAAAAATTAATAATTCTACTGGTAAGGAAATTTCTGTAGCGCTTTTTGAGTTAATTTTAGACTTAAACGTACCTGAAAATTTCAGAAAATTTTGTTATGAGGCTACTGAAAAATATAATTTTGAATCCGCTGAAAAATATTCTTTT
Source organism: uncultured Eubacteriales bacterium (assembly GCA_964475315.1). Lineage (GTDB taxonomy): Bacteria > Bacillota > Clostridia > Oscillospirales > Acutalibacteraceae > UMGS1491. The sequence continues at coordinate 16,822 of CAYYWE010000007.1, read as the reverse complement.
ATATGGGATTCTGTTATAAATACATTAAGCCAGGTTGCTCAGTCGCTTGAAAATACAAAAATATCTTTAAATAAATACTATGAATTTTTAAAATATTCTTTAAACACAGTGGATTGTTCATACGTACCACAAAATATTGATAGTATTTTAATCACATCACTAGAAAGAGTAAGATTATTCAACAAAAAAATAGTATTTGTAGTAGGAGCAATTAGCGGTGAATTCCCAAAAAACCCAGAATTTTCTGAAATTTTTAATAATAATGACATAAATTATATAAATTCTTTGGGCATAGATTTTAATAAAAATATAGAAAATAGTTTGATAAAAGAAAGATTTTTAGCTTACAAAGCTTTAACATGTGCTTCAGATAAGATTTTTGTGAGTTGGTATACTGTTGATTTGCTAAAAAAAAATAAAGTTCCGTCAGAAATTATATACGAAATTAAGAATATATTCCCAAATATTAAAATTTTGTCAAATCAAGATAGTTATATAATTCATGATATATTAGATTGCCAAGAAAATAATATTAATATTAGTGAATCTAGACTTAATTTTAAAGATTCATTAAAATTAAATAAATTATTAGGTGAAAAATTAATACTATCGACTTCTCAGTTAGAAAAATATTACACTTGTAAATTTGGATATTTTTGTCAATATATTTTAAACTTAAAGTCTATACAAAATAATAGTTTTCAGAGTTTAGACTATGGTAATTTAATACATTATATTTTAGAAAAATTGACAAAAAAATATGTAAATTTAAACTCAAATTTAAATTTAGAACAAAATTTAAGTTTTGATATTGATAATTTGTTAAATAATTACGTAATACAAAAGTTAGGCGGATTTGAAGATAAGTCAAAATTATTTTATTACCAATTAAAAAATATTAAAAAAACTTTGACATTTTTGATATATTATTTTATAGAAGAATCTAGACAAAGTAAATTTAAAATTTTAGAAACTGAACTAGAAATACCAGAGCTAAAATTAGATATTTTAGACAAAAAATCTGTAAGTATTATTGGAAAAATAGATCGTATTGACATTATGAGTTTAAATAATCAAAATTATTTTAGAATTATAGACTACAAAACTAGTTCGAAAGATTTTAAACTTTCAAATATTTTATATGGTATTAATATGCAAATGTTAATATATTTGTTGTCTATTTTTAAAAATAATAAAAATTTAATACCAGCTGGAATTTTGTACTTTAAAGCTTTACGCCCAATTTTAGATTTAAAAACTGGAAGTACTTCACAAAAATTAGAACCGGAATTGAAAAAGTTTCTTAAAATGGACGGTCTTATTGTTGAAAATAAAGATATTATTTTAGGCATGGAGCCCGAATCTCAGGGAAAATACATTCCAATTTTAGTCAAAAACGACGAGATCAAAAATTCAGATACTTTAATAAAACCTGAAGAATTAGAAACTTTGTTTAATTATATTGAAAACAAAATAAAACAAACTGCTAGTAATATATTTAGTGGTGACTTTGCCGTTAGTCCTATAATTTTAAATAATAACAAGTCTTGTAAATTTTGTAAGTTTCATTCTATATGCCTACACGAAAAAGACGAATATACTAAAATTCAAAATTTTACTAACAAAAACATGATTAATATAATAAAAAATATATAAAAACTTAAATTATTTGATATCAAACTCGCCGGTTTCATGGTCATATAATACAACTATATTTTTTTTTGACTGTGATCTGATTAACTGTGGGTTTTGTGATAAGTACTCTAACAGGTGTTTTTTTAGATTTTTTATAACTTTATCTACGGCTTGTATGCCTATTTTTTCGTTTAAATTTATTATATTTTTCACAGATGATTCTATAGTGTTTAAAGAAATTTTTAAATTAATATTATATTTTTTTAAATAATCTAAAACCAGCTCTTGGGATTTAGTTACTAAAATAGATGTGTATTCTTCCTCGGTAAAATCGTCAAATTTTATAGCGTCAGAAAAATTATTTTGTTCACTATTGTTAATTAATATAAACGCTGTGTCCGAAATTGATATGCTTTCTCTAGTCTGTTTTTCAGAATTATAAACCAATAACTGACCAGTTTTTCTAGCACTTTGTATTCTATTTAAAATACTGTTAGATTTATCCAAGTCGTTCAGTTTTTCTATGTTATCAAAAATCAATACTGGAAAATCATTTTTTAATATTTTTTGAACTATACTCGAATTATAATCAAATAATATATCTGCTGGCATCAGTTTTTCAGAGATCTCGGACTTTTCATTTTTTCGAGTGACTGTTATTTCTGGTGGAAAATTAACAGAAAAATCAATATAATCCGAACTTTTTTTTAACACACACGCAAGACTTTCTCCGAATTTCTCCTTCCCGACATTCTGAGAGTCACCATACAACTCCGTAAGTGTCACTCGACTATGAGACCTTTCAGAACCTGTATTATTATATTCCGAAGTAAATTTTGATATAAAATTTTCTTTTGCTTTCTCTTGGAACATAACTTCCTGATCTAGAACTTCACGCAAAGAATTTTTTACAAACACAGGGTCTTTATTTGTAAAATAATTACAAATAGTATTTTTGTGTTTAGTTAAAATTTTGGATACTTTTGAAGCCAATCCAATTTTATTACATAACACTAAAATACCAACTATTCCTAAAATGCCTAATCCAGCTTTACCGCCAAACTTGACGTTGTTTACAAATTCTTTAAATTTAAACTCTGCAGAACACATTTTTTTAAAATAATCATATGGGTTCATTGGCTCATGGGACACTGTACCAATATTATTATTAGGGTATGCTATTTCAAACTTTTTGAAATGCGTATTTATTTTATTTTTAAAATCATCATTATTTAACAAATCCGAAACATTTATTCCAGTATTTGAAGGGTCTTCTAGTATACTTTGAACCCACCCCATAATCACTACAGTTGCAGCTGAAACTTCTGCTGACTCGGTTCCTGTTGGTGAAATAAGACCTTTAAAAACAAGATCACTTAAAGCCTTCAATGTGCTACCATTTGCAACTCCGTTAGCTACCACTTGTATCAGTTTGCATATGTTATAAATTAACACATTTGTTGACTCATTTATAATTCCTTTGTATGGATTGCCAGTATCCGATTTTAAAGTATCATTCCACTGTTTTTCTCCAGCAGAATTACTCCACAGTCCACGAAAATTTTGAATATCTAGGTTATTTTTATTCCAATACGTAGTTTCATAGATAGTATCTATAACTTGTTTGTACTCCCAAGGCTCCTTTATATGTATTTCACTACTTTTATTTTGCTTGTTAAAAAAACTAATACCATGTACTCGAGAAGTATTATTAAAATTGCTTACGGGCATGTACATTGTTCCAAGTATTGCCAACGATGACAAAACAGAAATACCACGATTGAGAATATTTGAGTTTCTACCACCCGAAATTTTACATAACTCGTTCTCATTTAAAACCTCTGACGGTGTTTCGCATTTATCTAAATAACTTACTATAAAATTATACAAGCTCTCCCAAAAACTTTCTTCATTATCAAACTCAGGTTTAGAGTGTTCTTCTAAAAAATTATATATTTCAACACTATTTTCTAAATTTAAAAAATCATTAAATATTTTTTCATCTAACAAAATTTTCTTAAATATTTTTTCCAACTTTAGATCCATAATACATCAACTCCTTTTTACTACACACTTTAATTATATAACATATTTTTTTGCTTTTGTAAATATTTTTTTGAAATTCTAAGGCAAAACCACACAAATAGCAATAAAGAAGAAAGTAAAAAGTAAGCTCCACTCAAAATGTCCAAAATAATAGGAATACTTCTGCTTATTTGTTTAAAGCGGAACCAAATCAGACCTGATATGTGCCAAAACGCTTATCAGCAAAATAGAGATTTGCTAGAGCAAACAACATATTTAATTTAACCATCTGCTTGCGACAGCTCACCTCTACCGTCATATTTTTATTATGTCATTTCTTTCATTTGTTATCTACTACTATTTGTGCAGTTTTGCTTTAAATACATACCAAGAAATTTTACATATATTTTATAATAAAAAATTAAATTTGAAATAATTTATAGTATGTGTTATATAAATTTAGTATATGGTCAAATAAAGGGGTTTAGATAAATGAGCATATTTGAGGCTGTAATACAAGGAATCGTACAGGGATTAACAGAATTTTTGCCAATTTCGAGTAGTGGACATTTGTTAATTTCGCAACACGTTTTAGGTGTGCAAGAAAATAATTTGTTTTTTAATATTATGCTACATATAGGAACTCTAGTCGCAGTATTAATAGTGTATTATAAAAAAATATTAGACTTGATAAAAGCTTTTTTTATTATGGTAAAAAAAATATTTTGCTTTAAATTTAAGTTAAAAGAATTGTCTGAAGATGAGCAACTTGTAATTAGTATTATAATTGGGTTAATCCCATTGTTTTTGCTGTTTGTACCAATACCAGGAGCGGGAATGAACGTTAAAGACGTCGCAAAAAGTTTGGCAAGTGAAAAAAATATAATATTAGTAGGAATATGTTTAATAATAACTAGTATTTTATTAAGAAAAGGTCAAAAAATTAAATATTGTAGCACATTTGACAACATAAAATACGACGAAAAACACCAACAAGAAATATGTTCTGGAAGAAAAAAAGTATTATTTTTAGATGCTATTTGGATTGGTATAACCCAGTTGATAGCCGCAATATTTCCAGGGATTTCGCGTTCAGGCTCGACACTTGCAATAGGATTAATGCGTGGAATTAACAAAGAAAGTGCGTTAGATTATTCTTTTATAATGGGAGTCCCGACTATAATTGCGGCAGCTTTATTAGAAACCAAAGAAGCTGTAAAAGAAAATTTATTTTTTAATATAAATTTAACTCCAGTATTTATTGGTATGATAGTTTCTGTAATAGTAGGTCTTATTTCTATATATTTATTTAAATTGTTGTTAAAAACAAATAAATTATCGATTTTTGTTATATATACTTTTTTATTAGGATTAGGGACTATTGTGATAGGAGTACTTGAGTTTAATTCAGGAATTAATATTTTTACAGGACATTCTATTTGAAATATAATTAAAAAAATATAAAATTAATTAATATAAAAGAGGAACTAATAATTGAAAAAAATCAAAAATAAAACTCAAAACTCAAAAAGTATTAAAATAAAAATTGAAAATTCTGTACAAGCCGTACTGTTATTTAGCTTGTCTGTGTTACTTTTTTGTCTAGTAATAATACCAGGTGAAAATTTATGGCTGAATTTACATAATTTTATATTAAATTTATTTGGTGTTTTTTCTATTACAATTTCATTAATATTAGCATATATTTCTGTAAAAATAGCAACTCAAAAAACTGAAAAATTAAAATTTAACATCACAATTTTAAGTATTTTATTAATATTTTCGTGTTCTATTTTTTATGTATTTTCAAATAAATTTGTATTAGACCAAAATGCTAATAATAATTGGCTAAAATACATAGTTTATAATTATAAAAACCATAAATTTGGCACGAATTCGGGACTAATAGGTGCTTTGTTAGGTGGTTTTTTAGTCTGGATTGCTGGTGTAACTGGTGCTCGAATAATAAGTAGCATACTTATCTTTGTGAGTTTTATGATTATAACACATACTAATTTATTACAAGTTCTTAATTTGTTTTTTGATCCAGTTAAGTTTATTATTAATAAAATTAAAAACACAAAATTTGAACATGTCAAAAAAAATGATAATTTAGTTAAAAACAACAATAAAAATAATGAGTTTAGTATTAAAAATACAAAAGAAAATTTTGATAATAATAATATTAATCCTGATACACAAGATATAGCTAAAGTTACGGAAAAGTTTTTGTCTAAAATTAACAAAAGTAACAAGACTAAAAAACAAGAAGAAAAAGAGTTAATTGAAGCAGAGCTAGAAATTCAAGAAAACGAGCTTAACAAGTCTCTTATTAGAAGTCCTGGTGAAGATAATTATGAATTTCCTCCACTTGACTTATTAAACAAGTCGGTGGACCCACAAGATAGTGATATTAGTTCCGAATTAAATAATAATGGGACTATTTTAGTTGAAACTTTAAAAAGTTTTAATGTTCAGACAAAAATTGTAGATATTAGCAGAGGTCCGACTGTTACGAGATATGAATTGCAACCTGCATCTGGCGTAAAGATTAGCAAAATTACTACTCTGAGTGATGATATTGCGCTAAATTTGGCAGCATCTGGAGTACGTATCGAGGCACCTATACCAGGAAAATCAGCAGTTGGAATAGAAATTCCAAACAAAGTCGTAGGTATAGTGAATATGAAAGAGCTGATTAGCTCAAACGAATTCAAAACATCGAAAAGTAAACTAACTGTAACTTTAGGACGAGATATTTCAGGTGAAGTCGTAGTCGCAGATTTGGCAAAAATGCCGCACTTGTTAATAGCTGGCTCGACAGGCTCGGGAAAATCGGTATGTATAAATTCGTTCATAATCAGTTTATTGTATAATGCGAGACCTAGCGAAGTTAAACTATTAATGATAGATCCAAAGGTCGTTGAACTTGGCATTTACAATGGCATACCACATTTATTGGTGCCTGTTGTGACCGATGCTCGTAAAGCTGCAGGGGCTTTGGGTTGGGCTGTTAGTGAAATGTTAAAAAGATACAAAAAATTCGCTGAAAATAATGTAAGAGATTTAAGTTCTTATAACGAAATAATAGAAAATAATATAAAAAATAATAACAGTTTGAATAGTAATTCTGAGGAAAACTCAGAAAAATTAGAGAAAATACCTCAAATTGTAATTATAATAGACGAACTTTCTGATCTTATGATGGCCGCGCCAAATGAAGTCGAAGACTATATTTGCCGATTAGCACAGATGGCGCGTGCGGCTGGAATGTATTTAGTAATTGCAACTCAGAGACCGTCAGTGGACGTTATCACCGGTATAATCAAGGCTAACATTCCTAGCAGGATCGCACTTTCAGTGTCTTCTCAGATTGATTCGAGAACTATTTTGGACATGAGTGGGGCAGAAAAATTGCTTGGTAGGGGAGACATGCTATTTGCGCCGGCCGGCTCAAGCAAACCGTTACGTGTACAGGGATGTTTTGTAACAGACAAAGAAATAGAAAAAGTAATAAATTTTGTGAAAACTTCACAAGAAAGTGACTACGACGACAATATTACCAAAGAAATTGAAAAAAATTCTGTGCGCGACAACACAAAATCTTCTAACTCCAAATCTGAAGAAAATAACAATAACATAGATCCTGTAATGAAAGAAGCTATTAAATGTGTGTTAGAAGCTGGACAAGCTTCAACCTCGCTTTTGCAAAGAAAATTAAGATTAGGTTATGCTCGCGCTGGAAGATTAATAGACGAAATGGAACAAATGGGCATAATTGGTCCACATGAAGGCTCAAAGCCTAGACAAGTTTTAATAAATTACCAACAATTTCTTGAATTGAATATAAACAATAATTAAAAAAATATAATAAAAATATCAAACATAAAAAATAAATTTATATGAAAAAATACAAAAAACATAAACATAAAATTAAATATATATTTTATTTAATACTAGTATTTATTTTATTGTTATTAAATTTTCTAGATTTTAAAAACTTTGACTGGCACAATTTTTTTAGTGAGATTAAAATTTCAGATGTTATAATTAACGAAAATTTAAATAATAATTATAATTTAAATGTTCATTTTTTAGATGTAGGCAAAGCCGATTGTATTTTTATAAATTACAAAAATAATAATATTTCAAAAAATATTTTAATTGACGCCGCAGATAAAGAGCCTTTTGGTACCGTAACTGAATATTTGAAAAAACAAAACGTAAAAAATCTGGATTTAGTTATAATTTCTCATCCTCACAGAGATCATATCGGTCAAATGCCAGAAGTCATTCGAGAATTTAAAATTAATAAATTTTTTGAGCCCGAAATCCCTGAAGATATTCTGCCTACTACTATTACTTATGAAAACACACTGGAAGAGCTTTTCAAAAAAAAAGTTGCTTGCGAAACTGTAAAGCACGGAAAAAAATTCTATCTCGAAGATTTGTATTTTGAAATTTTTGGGCCTGTTTCTCATAACGAAAATTTAAACAATAATTCTATAGTGCTAAAATTAACTTATAAAAACATTAGTTTTTTATTTACAGGTGATGCTGAGCGCTCAGAAGAATCTGAAATTTTAAATAAAAATTATAATATTAAATCAGATGTGTTAAAAGTTGCACACCATGGAAGCAAAACATCAAGTTCAAAAAAATTTTTGGCGAAAATTATGCCAAAATACTGTATAATATCTGTAGGACAAGATAAGAGTAATTTGCCGAAATCCGAAACTTTGAACAGACTCGAAAATGTTTGTGAAAATATTTATAGAACTGATGTCCACGGCACTATTATAGTATCGACTGACGGTGAAAATATTAAAATTTTAACACAAAAATAGTTTTTAGGAGTATGATAATACATGAAAGTTTTGTACGTAGATCGGATAAATTATGAAAATAATATTATTACTTGTGAAAGTCAAAACGAAACCAAAGTACAAATAAATTTTAATAATTTTTTAGTACCAAACATACGTTATATTAATGAAGGTGACGTACTGACTGAGGTCACTAACACCGGGTACTATAAAATTGATTATTATCTCACCAAACTAAGACGAAAAAAAATTATAAAATTAAAAAATAAACTCTATAAACAATAATTTTTTAAGAAACACTTGACAAAAAGTGTGATAGTATATACTATTTTTTATGTACAATATACATATTTGTTATGGAGGGGTATTATTATGGACCTTAACGAAATTTTAGGTAAAATTGTTCAGGAAAACAAATTAGATAATTTAAATAATTTTAATGACTTATATGTTTTGTGCGTAAAAAATGGATATGAGAAAAGTGCTGAGGAATTTGTTTCAGATATAAAGTATATTTTTAATAATGCTTTAAATGATTATATTTCTGAGATTGATGAGTCGGAAATAAAAAACGTAGTGGGTGGAAAACTGGATTTTAAAAAAATTCTAAGTATGCCAGTCGCTATGTTAACACTTTCTACTCCGTTTATTAATAACGCAAAAGCCTTAACTACTACAGACATACTTAGCACTGCCGGTTCTTTGGCTGTAAATGCATTATCTCCTAAACCAAAAAAATCGTCTACATTCACAGGTATTGTTAAATTGTTAGGACTAGTAGTTGGCAGTGGAATTACTTTTGAAGTTATACGCAGAGTGTCTGACTATTGTATACAAATTCGTGATTCTAAAAATTTAGTAGAATGTGTAAATAATTTTGTAAGTTCTGTAAAAGACAGTGAGTTAACAGATAATCAACTTTGTCAATGTTATGCAGATTTTATTAAAAAATCTACTGATTTACTCGGTAAAAACGGAAATACTAATCTTCCTGAAGATATTAAAAACATGGATCAGTCAAAAATATATAATTCACTAAAGAGTTTTATAGAGCAAATACCCGGAAAATCAAAAGAATTGTTCAATAATGCACTAGAAGCTTTAAAATCGCGCCTAGATACTGAACAACCAAAACAAAAAAATAATCAACAATCTTCAGCAAAAAAAATTATTGATCCAAACCAACATGAAAATGAAGTTATAAATCTTATTGAATTTACCACTGGAGAAATATCTAAAAAAATAAAAAATAATCAAGAATTTGATCTGAGGTATATTGGCGAAAAAATAGTAGATATATGTTATGAAACCTTTTTGCACGCTTATATCAAAGGAAATCTTAAACAAGAAGATGTTCCCAGCAAAGACAATTTATTGAATGAAATGATTGATGAATATGTGAATAAAAACGAATTTGATGAAATGTTACAATTTATCGAATTTAGAGGCCCCTTCGAAAAAAACTTTGAACAAAAAGACTTAATTGAACGATCATTAAACGATTTAATACAAAGATGTAATGAATGGAAAGACTCAGAAAAAACAAACGATAACACGAAATTTAATGGATTATTTTTGGAAGAAGAGTCAGAAAATGAAGAGTCAGAAAATCAGGACTATAATGCCGAAGATGATAATATAGTTTCTATATTGAAAGAAAGTACAGAATCGATAAAAAATTTTGAATTTAATGTTACTGACTACGGAGATTATTATGAAGAAACATCTGCAAGTACTACTATATATCAAGATTGGAAAACTGCTACCCCTACTCTGACTTGTAATATTTGTAAGACTTGGTATTGCCAAAATATATTATCAACTTTTTTCACATTGGTTGATTATTTGCAAGAAAACTCAAATAAAACAGAATTTATAATGTATGATAAAGATACAGGGTTGTATTACTCTGATATAAATTTCAAAGACCTTGAAAACAAAATAAATTCATTAGTGCAAAATCAATCTTCTGAAAAAATGAAAGTCGCGTGGAAAGAATTTTTAGATAAAGTAAGATAGCGTGATTAATATATAATCTTAAATTAAAGATCTGTTCAATAAAGTTTTAAATTGAACAGATTTTTTGTACATATTCTAATAAAGTTACTTTATTCTGAAAGTTTAAAACCGAGTATAGTAATATCATCTGAGCGAGCTTCAGCACCTGAAAAAATTTCGATTTCTGATCTAATTTCAGTTACAAGATTTTTTATATTAGATTTATTTTTAGAATTTATTAAAATATTTTTTAATTTTTGTTCTGAAAAAAGCTCTTTTTTTGCATTAAGGGCTTCAGTAACACCGTCGGTATAGAACAATAATATGTCACCTGGTAACAAAGTATCATGGTTTTGTTTGTACTTAATATTGTTCATTCCGCCTAAAACTAAACCTCTAGGTTTTTCAATATTTATGCAAGTGTTTGAATTTTTTTTGTAAATAATAGGAGGGTTGTGACCGGCGTTAGAATACGTAAACTCACCAGATTTGATATTTATGAGACTTATAAAACACGTAACAAACATACCGGCTGTGTTATTTTCACACAATTTTTCATTAACTTTACGTAAAGTTTCTTCTGGAGAAGTGTGATTTTGAAGTTCGTTTTGTATTAAAATTTTAGCTACGACCATAAATAATGCTGCAGAAATTCCCTTATCTGAAACATCGGCCACGACTAAAGCTAAATTATCCTGATCGACTAAAAAGAAGTCATAAAAATCTCCACCGACCTCACGAGCGGGATCCATGAGCGCATAGATGTCAATATTTTTGTGCTCAGGGAAAGCCGGAAATATGCATGGTAACATACTAGACTGTATTTTTTTAGCTATCATGAGTTCACTATGAATTTTTTCTTTTTCTGCTGTAGTTTTTGCTAAATTGTTTATATATTTTTCGAGATTTTCAGTCATAATGTTAAAAGATTTTGCAAGATCACCAATTTCGTCATCAGATTCTATAGGCATCTTCAAAGAAAAATTGCCTGCACCAATTTCTTTGCTTTTTTTGCTCAAATTTATTATAGGTTTGCTTATATTTTTAGCTAATTTTACTGAAATAAAATATATGACTAAAACACAAATTAAAAACATAATTATTATATTATAATTAATTTTATTTATAGAATTAACAGTATCTTGATTCGATTTTTGTATTAAATTAGTCATATTATTAATCGGTTCAATAATATATTCTTCAGATATTGCTGTCACAAATATCCAATTAGTATTTTCGAGCAAATTATAAGACAAAAAATAATTTTTGTCATTTATATTTATATTAAAAATTCCAGAATTTTGAGTTATATTATTACTAATATTTTCTTGAGAAATATTAAAATCCGGATTTATAATTATATTTTTATTATTATCTAATATAAAATTATGGTTATTATTATTAATTTTTGTATTATTAATATAATTATTAATGTCATCTAGATTCATATCTATGGCTACAACGCCTAAGATTTCTCCAGAGCTATTTTTAAAAGTTTTTGAACAAGTCATACATAATTTACCTGTAGATTTTGACACATATGCACTTTGCCAGATTATATTATTTTTGATATTTCCGGTATTGTTAATAGCATCGGTGTACCATGGTCTAGTCCTAGGATCGAACTTTTCACGCGAATTTTCAGAAGAATATCTATAAAAAATACCAGTTTCAGTCCCCAAATATACTGAAGAAATATTCTGATTATTATTAAAAATAGGTTCAGAAATATATTTTAAATTATTTAATAATAATAATTCTTTTTTCATTTCATTCGGGATTTTGTTTTTGGATACCACGCAATAATTTTTTAAAATTTCAGTACGTTCTTCAGGAGTTAAAACGTTCCAATCGTTTTTATTAGTAATATATAAATTTTGAGAATAATTATTATATTCTTGTGAATTATATACTAAAATATTATTTTCTGTGCTTTCAGAACTGTCTATAACATAAGCTTTTTCACTTGAATTTAAATTAATATTTATTAAATCTGGTAAAACCAAAATTTCGTTATTTAAATTAATATTTTTTTTATCTTGATAAATTTTTTGTGTACTATCACAAAAATTATTAAGATTATTACTAATTTCTTCAAAAAAAGAATCCGAAATTTTGGCGCCAGAACTCGAAATGTTTTTTAAATATTCTTGATTTTGAGTTTTTAATGAATTTGTGCCAATTTCAGATGTATATTTAGATAAATTTGTCGTTTCTCTATAAATATTATTGTTTATATAATACAATAAAAAGCCTGTGACTAATTGAGTCAAAAATAAAATTGAAGTAAAAGTAAAAATAATTTTTTTCTCTATTTTAAATTTTTTTAACACAAAAATCACTCCCATAATTTATTTTAACATATATAAATTATACTATTTTTTGAATATATGTAAATATTTTTTGTAGATTTGTATTATAAAATTAAAAAGAGAAAAAACAAATAACCAATTAAAATTTTTATTAAAGTTTTATATTTTTTGTACTATTAAATTATCTTTTTTAACTATCATGTTAGAATTTACAACACCACGAACCATAGTAGTGGGATAAACTGTAGAATTCTTGCCAATTATAGTCCCTGGATTTAAAACAGAATTACATCCTATTTCTACACTGTCACCTACTAATGCTCCAAATTTTCTTAAGTTAGTCTCAATTTTACTATTATTATAATTTATTGTAATTTTAGATTTATCAGACTTTAAATTAGATATAATAGACCCAGCACCCATATGAGACTTATAACCCAAAATAGAATCACCGACATAATTAAAATGTGGGGCTTGAGAACTATTAAATAAAATACAATTTTTTAATTCTGTGGAATTTCCAATCACACAATCTTCTCCAATAATAACAGACCCACGAATGTATGCATTGTGCCTAATTTGCACATTTTTTTGAATTATAGCCGGCGGTTCTATACAAGCTGTACTAGAAATTTTTGCATATTTTGAAACCCATATATCATTTTTTATTTCTTTATATTCATTTTTATCTAATTTTAAACCAGTTTTTAATATAAAATTTTTAATTTTTGCAAAAACATCCCACGGATAATTTGATTCCAAAAATAACTCTTGCGCTATCGTTTGAGATAAATCAAACAAATTATTTGAGTTAAACAAAAAATTATTATTCATAAATATATAAAAAAACCGCACCTTCTAACAAATTACTCAAATCAATTATATTATATTACAAAATAATTTATTATAAATTCAGAACATTTTTAAAATTTAATTATTTGTTTTTTGATTATATTTTTTACTTAATTTAAGCACAGAAAAAATCCAAGTTCCTACTGTAACAAAAAATACAGATATTATTATTGGGCTATACGCCAAAACTCCACCAACCGTTCCCGTTACTGTATTTATAGTGCGTGGGAACGAGAACATAACTTGTTGGATAGCTGAGGAACCCGCTTTACCAGCTCGTCCACCTAGTAACTCTACGGCAGCTTGTCCTTTAGTTTTAGTATCTTCATCTAATGGTATATATAACATGCTTTTAGTTGTATCAAAAAGAGAATATTTTATACTTTTAACAAAAGCATCATAAACTATTCCAAACCAGGCAGAAATTACTACTGAAGAAACTCCAAACATACTTGGACTTATAAACTGTTTGTAAATAACTGTAAAAGAAAATAGCCCACCGGCAATTAAAAAAGCTAACGGAGTTATCAGCGCACTTACTTTCCAAGAAAATTTTCTTAAAATATTTGCGCTAAATAGTACTACTACACTTGAGAAAAAACCGGTAAATATCGAAAGCAGTCCTTGCATTTTGGCATACTGTGATTTGTCAAAAATTTCTTTCATACCAGCTTTTAACAATATTTCAGAAAAATTTATAGATATACCGTAAGAAATAATCAACACACATATAAATAATAAATAAGAATTATTAAACAATATTTTTATACCGTCAAAAGAATTTACTTTTGGTTTTTCATTTTTTTGTTCAAAATTTGCTTTTTGATCTAGATTATTAATATTAATATTTTTGGGTGTAATTTTATTTACATAAGAAAACATGACTAATATTAAAAAAGCTGAAAATATTATTAATGCCATCAAAATTTGCACATGCTTTACATCTAAATTTTGTGCATAATTCATAATTATAATCCCAGCTAAAACTGTTCCTATACTAGACAACAAAGAATATAATCCAAAAAATCTGGTTACTTCATGCTGCAAAGTTACTCTATTTGCAAACTGCCAAAATAAAGATGATATCATTAATCCACCCCAAAGTTCTGCAAATACATAAAAAACACTAAATGGCAAATTCGCAAAGCACACAACAACAGTCCTAAAAAATATCGGCACTGAATTTACAAGCTTAGTAATATTTTCTTCTGATAGTATTAATTTACTTGCATTCGGATAAATCACATAACCAAATAACAAGTAAAATATAATAAAACTTGAGACTATTATTACAAAAGTTTTATCAAATCCAAATTTATTCATAAGAGCTGTGAAAATTATTACAGCCAAAATCGTACACGGTAAAACGTACCATAACTTAAGAGCACTAATTAAATTTGTGGTTTCTTCAGGGCGTGCACCTACCCATAAATTAGTATTATACTGTACAAATAAATCTTTAAGCCCATTGCTTAGAGCATAAACAAACAATATACAAAACAACAAAAAGCTCATAGGTAAAAATTTTCTTAATTCGTGTCTATAAATCGGGAAGATAAACTCTCTAAACTTACCAAATTTGTTTTGTAAACACAAACTCGAATCTGATTCTAGCTCAGATTGTAAAGCCATTTTATAAATTCCTCCTAAATTTTTATTTTACTAAAATTTGCAAATATTTACAAATAAAACTATTTTATACACTTATAACTCTAAATTATATCACTAATAACAAAATTATCAAGAATAGGCCTCTTGCAAAATCAAGTATGTATGGTACAATATTGGAATAAAATATGAAAATATAAAAAAATTATGGACCTGAAAATTCCACATTATAACAGAAATAAAAATTAAAACATTGTATAAACACTCTTTCTCAAGCTTTCGATATTAAACAATATATAATTTTATATTTGATAGTAGTTATAATGTTTTAAATTTAAAAAGTTAATTTTCAACTCGTTTGAAAGTCGGCACTAATTTCATTAAAGATTGTTCTATTTCTAAATTAGTGCCGGTATTTGTGATAATTTTCAAATTATTTAAATTTTCATAAAATTCTTGTTCGTTTATATTTATGGGACTGCCTATGTATATTTTTTTATTTTTAGTTTGATGCATGTTTTCTTCATCCATGAGTAGTTCTTCGTACAATTTTTCTCCTGGACGAAGTCCAGTGTATTCTATTTTTATGTCTACATAAGGTGTAAGGCCAGACAATTTAATTAAATTTTCAGCTAAAGTTGTAATTTTGACAGGTTCGCCCATATCTAGAACAAAGATTTCACCACCATTTGCAAATCCACCAGCGGTCAGCACTAAAGAAACAGCTTCTGGAATAGTCATAAAATATCTTATAATATCTGGATGCGTGACGGTTACCGGACCCATGTTTTTGATTTGTTCTTCAAACAGCGGTATAACTGAGCCGTTTGAGCCCAAAACGTTGCCGAATCTAACTGCTACAAATTCAGTCTTAGATTTTTTATTCATAATTTGAACTAGCATTTCACAAAGTCTTTTTGTAGCACCCATGATATTTGTTGGATTAACAGCTTTATCCGTGGAAATTTGTACAAATTTTTGGACATTATATCTATCAGAAAGCTCCAAAAGATTTAAAGTTCCGAATACATTATTTTTGACGGCTTCTTCTACATTTTTTTCCATTAACGGTACGTGTTTGTGTGCTGCAGCATGAAAAATTATATCTATGTTTTCTGATTTAAATATTTTTTCTAATTGATTTTTATCACAAATAGTACAAATTTCTATTTTTAATTCAAAGTTAATTTTAAATTTACGTTTTAACTCTTGTTCTATTTCGTAAGCACTATTTTCATATATGTCTAAAATTATTAATTTATTAATATTAATTTGTGCAATTTGTCTGCATAATTCAGAACCTATGGATCCTCCTGCACCCGTTACCAAAATATTTTTACTTACCAAATAACTTCCATATTGTTTTTTGTCAAAAACTACTGGCTCGCGACCTAGTAAATCCTCAACTTTAATTTTTCTCATAGCAGATTCCAAAGAAATTCCAGATGTAATCAATTCGTAAATATTTGGAATTATTCGGACTTCGAGTGAGGTTTGTGCACAAATATCCAAAATTCTTCTTTTGTTTTCGCTAGAAATAGAATTTATCGCAAATAATATTATTTC
>CAYYWE010000006.1:18898-19481 GCA_964475315.1 uncultured Eubacteriales bacterium | reverse complement strand
GAAAGTGCTTGGTCCACTCGACTCATAAAATACTTATCAGCAGTTCCTCGTTTTTCTTTTAATCTTTTTTTGTCTATAGTTCGTATTTGTTCCAATAAAACCACAGAATTTTTTTCTAATCCCGAACACCCTGCTGATATATTTATATGTGTCGGCAAACTAGACTTCATATCTTGACTTGTAATAGCTGCCGCTATAACCGTAGGACTATGCTTGTTTCCTATATCATTCTGCACTATCAATACTGGTCTCACTCCTCCCTGCTCTGATCCTACTACTGGACTTAAATCTGCATAAAATATATCCCCTCGTTTTATTTCCATAAAAATTTTTACCTCCACCAAATTTTTAATTATTATTTGACAGAAGTATTTTTGCCTATTTTATTTACTTTTAATCAATCTCGATATTGTTTTTTAATTTAATTTTTGATTTTGTAAAATTACAATTCACAATAATATATATATTTTGGTGTTGACAAAATTAAAGCGCTTGTATATATTAGAAGTAGTAGGACTTACCGTTTAAAAGACGGCGCCTCCAAAAATTTATAATAGCAAGATTTTATGCCATCTTATCTTTT
>CAYYWE010000006.1:16102-18798 GCA_964475315.1 uncultured Eubacteriales bacterium | reverse complement strand
GAACTAAACATTTTACCACCTCCAATTTAATGGAGTGAGGCACACCGTCTTTCGTGGGCTGGTTCCTACTACTGAATCCTATTATATAATACAAAAAACAAAAATTACAACAGTTTTATACGAATATTTTATATTTGGTTAATTTATATAAAAAATCGCATATATTCGTAATAATATATATATTTTTTAGTGTTGACAAAATTAAAGCGCTTGTATATATTAGAAGTAGTGGGACTTACCGTTTAGAAGACGGCGCCTCCAAAAATTTATAATAGCAAGATTTTATGCCATCTTATCTTTTCCTGGAAGAAAGACGGCTTACTTTTTGTTTATTTCACAAATAATTTTAAATCATATATAGACTTAAAAATACCATTGCTGAACTAAACATTTTACCACCTCCAATTTAATGGAGTGAGGCACACCGTCTTTCGTAGGCTGATTCCTACTACTACCCTCAATTATATAACACACAAAAAATAACGCAATAATTTTTTAAGAAAAAAATTAAAAAAATTATGTTTCATCCAAATTACAGTAAAAAATGTGAGTTTATTAATTCCTAAAGAAATTTATGTTTCTTTGGGAATAATTTTTGCTTATTTTATAATAATTTGCTTGACTTGTTTAGATGAATGTTTTACTATGACAACACATGATAATTATGTGATATATAAACAAAAATAAGTTTATTTGTGTAATTATTATGTAAAAAATATTATTTTTTTTTAAAATTAAAGGAGATGTTTTTCATGAGTAATTTAAATCAAAACATTTTAGATGTAATTAAAGACGAAAAATTCGCAAAGAAAATAAGCGAATTAAAAACTCCAGAAGAGGTGCAAGCAGCATTCAAAGAAAAGGGAGTAAACATTACACTTGATGAAGTTGATATAATAGCTGCAGCAATAAAACAGAAACTCGAAGATGACGCAATCGATTCAGTTGCTGGTGGTAGTATTAAAGATTGGGTCTGGACATCTGGTACCGCAGCTGAAATGAAAACCTTCGACACCAAGCCTGAAGGTGAAACTTCATTTAAAGGGGAGGATGGCAAATTTTACGCAATTAAACAAGGCACATCTGGACATTTGACAACAACTGGTAAAGTCGCCGCAGCTGCAGGTGGAACCAGTTTGTTTGTCGCGGCTGGTTTTGGCTTGTATAAAGGTGTACAAGATATTCGTAATAAATTAAAAAAATAATAACTTTGATTTGCCTGTTGCTGTGCTTAGAGAAAAATTTCTCTGAGCACTTTAGTTTTTTTAAAATTTGAATTTTGGTATTGACAAAATAAAAATAAATATATATACTAGAAAGTAGTAGGATTTACCGTTTCAAAGACGGTTTGCCTTCCGAATTTTGTGATAATTAAGCTTTTTGGAGCCGTCTTATCTTTTTCGAGAAGAAAGACGGCTATTTTTTGTTGATTTCACATATTATTTTGTAAGCTACATACAAGCCTAAAACTACTATGATATCATGCAACATATCGCACACCTCCAATCTAATGGAGCTAGGCGAACCGTCTTTCGTAGGCTGATTCCTACTACTGCCCACAATTATATCACACACAAAAAATAACGCAATATCTTTTTTAAAAATTTTTAAAAAATTTCTTCAAATTCGGGTATTGACAAAACAAAAATAAATATATATATTAGAAAGTAGTAGGATTTACCGTTTCAAAGACGGTTTGCCTTCCTTAAACAAAGAATATTATTTTTTATAACCGTCTTTATTTCAGGAAAAGACGGTTACAGTATTTTGTCCAACAAATCAATAATTTTATAAATTATCGCTAATTTTAATATTTTTAAAATCTTGTTAAACATGTTGCCACCTCCAATCTAATGGAGCTAGGCGAACCGTCTTTCATAGGCTGATTCCTACTACTGCCCGTAATTATATCATATACAAAAAATAACGCAATACCTTTTTTAAAAATTTTTAAAAAATTTCTTCAAATTCGGGTATTGACAAAACAAAAATAAATATATATATTAAAAAGTAGTAGGATTTACCGTTTCAAAGACGGTTTGCCTCTAAATAAAATCCAACTTACAAATTAATTATTTGTATCCGTCTTGATTTTAGAAGAGAAAGACGGCTATTTTTTGTTGATTTCACATATTATTTTATAAGCTACATATAAGCCTAAAACTACTATGATATCATGCAACATATCGCACACCTCCAATCTAATGGAGCTAGGCGAACCGTCTTTCGTAGGCTGATTCCTACTACTGCCCACAATTATATCACACACAAAAAATAACGCAATATCTTTTTTAAAAATTTTTAAAAAATTTCTTCAAATTCGGGTATTGACAAAACAAAAATAAATATATATATTAGAAAGTAGTAGGATTTACCGTTTCAAAGACGGTTTGCCTCCGCAAAATTATAACAAAAATAGATTTTTTAAGCCATCTTTGCTTTTTCGGGAAGAAAGACGGCTATTTGTTTGCGTTTAATATTACAAGAACAAGCTTGTAAACTACAACTAATGCTAAAAATTGAATAGCACAATCAAACATATCGCACACCTCCAATCTAATGGAGCTAGGCGAACCGTCTTTCGTAGGCTGATTCCTACTACTGCCCACAATTATATCACACACAAAAAATAACGCAATATCTTTTTTAAAAATTTTTAAAAAATTTCTTCAAATTCGGGTATTGACAAAACAAAA